>JBKBXU010000249.1:0-7226 GCA_046313675.1 Cytophagaceae bacterium | reverse complement strand
AGTGGTAGTCGAAGGAGAGGCAAGAGGGTTTGAAATGGCAATGTTATTCAGTGAACCATTGTCCGGAGTCCAGATGTATGTTTCACCACCGCTGGCTTCCAATTGAGCCGAAATCCCGTTACATATGGTCTGGTCATCACCGGCATAGGCCGTAGGCAGTAGGTTTACATTTACTGTTACCGTGTCGCTGTTGATACATCCATCAGCATCGGTTACCGTTACAATGTATTCAGTGGTAGCCGAAGGAGTGGCTACCGGGTTTTGAATGCTTGTGTCGTCAAGTGATCCGTCGCTTGGCATCCAGGAATAGGAAGCTCCTTCACTCACACTTAGTTGTACAGATTCCCCTTCACAGATTGTTTCATCATTGCCCGCATCCACATCAATGTAAGTAACATTGACAGTTACCGTATCTGTATTGATACAGCCAAACTCATCGGTTACAGTTACCACATATTCAGTGGTAGCTGAAGGAGAGGCGAGAGGGTTTGAAATGGTAATGTTATTCAGAGAACCGTTGTCAGGATTCCATGAGTACGTTTCTCCACCAGTGGCTTCTAATTGTGCCGAAACACCATTACAGATGGTTTGGTCACCTCCTGCATCCACATCAATATAGGTTACGTTAACGGTTACTTCATCTGTATTGCTGCAGTTGCTTGCATCGGTAACGGTAAGTGTGTATGTAGTAGGAACAGTCGGGCTGGCTATCGGATTAGCGATTCCTGCATCATTTAATGATTCGTCCGGGGACCATGAATACGAGCCACCTCCGCTTGCATTAAGCTGTGTGGTTAAACCATTACAAATTGTAACATCATCTCCTGCATCAGCTAAAGGAAGAGGGTTTACAAATATGGTTAAAGTGTCAGTGTTGATACATCCATTTTCATCAGTCATGGTGACAATGTACTCTGTTGTTACAGAAGGAGTAGCTACAGGGTTGTGTATGCCCGGATTGCTTAAAGTTCCATCATCCGGCGCCCATGTGTAGGAAACACCACCTGTCGCATTTAATTGCACGGATTCTCCTTCGCATATAGTTTGGTTCTCTCCTGCTTCAATGTTGATATAAGTTACGTTGACAACTACAGAGTCGAAATTGATACAGCCGTTTTCATCGGTTACAGTCACATTATATTGTGTGGCAACAGAGGGAGTCGCTAAGGGATTGGCAATAGTAACGTCATCTAAAGAGCCGTTATCCGGTGTCCAATTATAAGAAATGCCGCCACTTGCTTCTAGTTGTGCAGACAGTCCATTACAGATGGTTTGTTCTTCGCCGGCATCAACATCTATATAAGTTACTTCTACCGTAACCTCATCTGTATTGCTGCAATTGTTTTCATCCGTTACAGTAACCGTATATGTAGTAGTAGCAGAAGGTGTAGATGTTGGGTTTTGACTATTAGGGTCATTCAGGCTGCCAACCGGTGTCCATGAATAAGAGAGTCCTCCGGATGCACTTAGTTGGGTGTCGGTTCCATAACAAATGGATTGATCACTTCCTGCGTCTGCTATTGGGAGCTCATTTACGTGTACGGTAAGGGTATCATAATTAACACAGCCAATTTCATCTGTAACAGTGACTATATATTCTGTGGTTGTGGATGGACTTGCCAGTGGATTTTGAACGCCTGTATTGCTTAGCGATCCATCATCAGGAGACCAGGCAAAGGATGTCCCTCCTGTAGCATTTAATTGTGCAGATTCTAATTGGCAAATCGTTTGATCTTCACCGGCATTTACTGGTATAAAGGTGACGTTGATAGTTACATTAGCAGAATCTACACAACCTATCTCATCGGTTACCCTTACAGTATATTCAGTGGTAGATGAAGGCGTTGCTATTGGATTTGCTATGTTAGGATCGTTCAAGCTTTCAGCAGGTGACCAGGAATAGCTTACTCCTCCTCCTGCAGACAAGTTTGCCGATGTGCCATAACAAATGGCCTGATCGGGCCCTATTACTGCGTGGTCAACAGGAGATATAATTACTTCCATACTATGTTCGTCCATGCAATACCCGTTATCTACTATAAGATTTACTACATAAGTTCCGGGAGAATCATACGTATGAGTGGCATGTTGCGTGGTAGCGGTATTCCCATCCCCAAAATCCCAGGAAAAATTTGTATTACCCGCCGGGTAGGTAGAAGTGTTGGTGAAGTTTACTGCAGTTCCAAGACAGGTAGGGTTCTGACTTGAAGTAAAGTTTGCTTCAATGTCCCTGAATTCTACCGTTCCTCCAAATGATAATGTAAAGACATCACCAACTCTGGTATCTGCACCATTTATAAAAATCACATAAGTTCTTCCTGCTGTTAGGTTCAATGATGGATGCCAAGGATTTACAGTTGCACACATTGGTGTCCAGCTGTTGAAGCGGTCTGTTGAAACCCCGGTATTATTGCATATATCATCACTGGCGTTACAGGCAAGTTCGATCCAGTTGCCTTGTCCACAGCCATTATTTTTATCATAAACTACAAAATCCCAGTCTCCGCCGATGTCATCTTCAATAAACATTTCAAAAGTACCCGAGGTTTCTGCTGTAAATTGATACCAAAAGGGTCTTCTTTCGGATTTGTTAAAGCAGGAAGTACCCATCCCTGAAGGAATATCATTGACATTTCCTATTATTCCTCCTCCTCCTGGGGAGGGGCTGACGATGGTATCGTAGATTGTCTGGTTGCTGCAAAGCGTAGCGGCATTAATACAATCCCTTGTTCCATAGGTTTGCGCCTTCACCTGGGTGCAGGCGAAAATTGACAGGAGTAATATGTTAAAAAATAGGGTTCTCATAGCCTTAGTTGCCTTTGTGGAAGATTACATTTCCACCAAAGTTTAAATCGAAACCATCACCCGGACGGCAGTCTGTACAGTTAATAAGTATGATATATGTTTTTCCTTTGCTTACTTGAATGTCTTCGTTCCATGGGTTGCTGTCATCGCAGCCACTGTAAGCCTTTTTGCGTGAGGTTGATGCACCGGTTTCAGAACATTCTGTGTTTAAAGCAGCATTGCATCGCATTTCTTTTTTTTGGTCACAGTTTTCATTAAGCTCAAATATTACCCAATCCCAATCTGTATTAGGTGAGCCTTCAATGAAAAACTCCAATGAACCTGAATTATTTGCAACAAATGAAAACCAATAAGGGAATTTTTCACCTTTATTGAAGCAACTGACACCTTCTCCTCCGGCAATGTCGTCTTTGTTTCCTATACTTTTATTTTTTATGGTAATGGAAATTGTTGATTTGTCTTGAATGTTAACGGCTGATGAACAGTCTTTTCCTTCTTCAGTTTGCCCAAATATGGAAACCGAACACAGTAAGAAACAGATTATGAGGTATAAAAATGGTTTCATTTGTACTTTTATAATAAGGTCTTTTACGGAAGTAGATTAAAAAAGGTTGAAATTAAGCTGTTATTCTGTTTTTAGCAGGACAAACTGCTATTACGGATTAGGATGATTTTGGTTGAGGAAATATTGAATTAAATTTAAAATGAGGAAATGCTCTTTCATCTCATCATTTTATTTTATTATTTAATTCTTTTTGTAAATTTGCTTTTCAGAAATAAAATCGTTTAACAAAACCCCTTAACCAAATATGGCTTTTGATATTGATATGATTAAGGCTGTTTATTCGCGAATGGGCGAGAGTGTGGAAGCAGCCAGAAAAATTGTAGGGAAACCTCTGACTTTGACTGAAAAGATCTTATATTCTCACCTATATGCAGGGAAGCCTTCCCAAGCTTACGAAAGAGGTAAGTCTTATGTAGAGTTTGCTCCGGACAGAGTTGCTATGCAGGATGCAACAGCTCAAATGGCTTTACTTCAGTTTATGTCTGCAGGTAAGAAAAAAGTAGCTGTGCCTTCCACAGTACATTGTGATCACCTGATACAAGCGGAAGTCGGGGCAAAAAAAGACCTTGAAACAGCTAATATGGTTAATAAGGAGGTTTATGATTTTCTTTCTTCGGTATCTAATAAATATGGACTAGGCTTTTGGAAGCCAGGTGCAGGTATTATTCATCAGGTTGTATTGGAAAATTATGCATTTCCCGGTGGAATGATGATCGGTACCGATTCCCATACTCCGAATGCCGGTGGTTTGGGAATGGTTGCTATTGGAGTAGGTGGAGCAGATGCAGTGGATGTAATGGCCGGAATGCCTTGGGAGCTGAAATTTCCAAAACTTATAGGTGTAAAATTAACAGGTAAGCAAAGTGGCTGGACTTCAGCTAAAGATGTTATTCTTAAAGTTGCCGGCATTTTAACCGTTAGTGGTGGTACCGGTGCAATTGTTGAATATTTTGGCGAAGGTGCCGAGAATTTATCATGTACAGGTAAAGGTACTATATGTAATATGGGTGCTGAAATTGGGGCAACTACTTCAGTATTTGCCTACGATAATAGCATGAAGAAATACCTTGAATCAACTGACAGAGCAGATGTTGCTGCAGAGGCCGATAAAGTGGCTGCGCATTTGAGAGCAGATGACGAGGTTTATGCAAATCCTGAAAAATACTTTGATCAATTAATCGAAATAAATCTTTCAGAATTAGAGCCTCACGTAAATGGCCCATTCACTCCGGATGCGGCATGGCCAATTTCTGAATTTGCAAAAGCTGTTAAAGAAAAAGGATGGCCTGCTAAATTGGAGGTTGGACTAATAGGCTCTTGTACTAATTCATCTTATGAAGATATTACCAGAGCTGCATCCGTGGCTCAGCAGGCGATTCAAAAGAACTTGAAAGTAAAAGCAGAATACACTGTAACTCCAGGATCTGAAATGGTAAGATTTACTACTGAAAGGGATGGTTTGTTGGATGTATTTGATAAAATAGGTGGCGTGGTATTGGCAAATGCTTGTGGCCCGTGCATTGGACAGTGGGCAAGACATACCGACGACCCAAATAGAAAAAATTCCATAATTACTTCTTTTAATAGAAATTTTGCCAAAAGAAATGATGGCAACCCTAATACACATGCCTTTGTAGCATCTCCTGAAATCGTTACGGCTTTTGCTATTGCAGGAGACCTTACATTTAACCCGCTTAAAGATAAGTTGGTTAATCAAAATGGAGAAGAGGTAATGTTGGAGGAGCCCAAAGGTATCGAATTGCCGGAAAAAGGATTTGCTGTAGAAGATGCAGGATACCAGGCTCCGGCTGAAGATGGATCAGGGGTGAGTGTTCTGGTTGATCAGGCTTCAAGCAGACTTCAGCTATTGGATCCATTTCCAGCTTGGGAAGGAACTGATATCAAAGGTTTGAAATTGCTTATCAAGGCTAAAGGGAAATGTACGACCGATCATATTTCTATGGCCGGACCTTGGCTGAAGTTTAGAGGACATCTTGATAATATCTCTAATAACATGCTGATTGGTGCAGTCAATTCTTTTAATGAGAGCACTAATAAGGTTAAAAATCAGCTTAACGGTGAATACGGAGAGGTTCCTGCTACCGCAAGAGCTTATAAAGCTGCAAAAATCGGATCAATCGTGGTTGGTGACCATAATTACGGTGAAGGTTCTTCCAGAGAGCATGCCGCAATGGAGCCACGTCACTTAGGCGTAAGAGCTATTTTAGTTAAGTCTTTCGCTAGAATTCACGAGACAAACCTTAAAAAACAAGGTATGTTGGCATTGACTTTTGCTAATCCGGATGATTACAATAAAATTCAGGAAAACGACAACATCGATATTGTAGGTCTGACTAATTTCACTCCTGGAGTTGCCTTGACGGTGGTTCTTAATCATAAAGATGGTTCCAAAGAAGAGATTACGGTAAACCATACTTATAATGAGGGTCAGATTGAGTGGTTTAAAGCAGGATCTGCATTAAATCTTATCGGACTTCAAGAGAAAGCCTAATTAATTCTTAAGTTTATAAAAAAAACCGGTAGCAATACCGGTTTTTTTTATCCTTTCATTTTCCTTCGCTTAATAAGGTAAGAGAGTAAAACCTGATCAAAACCTTCGTTGATGTCAGCAGGTATAAAATCAATTTTGTACTGGCCACATTTTATCTTCAATTCATTGTAATAGTCACTAACCGCTTTTTGATAATGTTCTTTTACCTGTGATGGTTGAAGTTTTATTTTTTCACCACTTTCCGCATCAACAAATTCATAAGGACGTTCCTCAAAGTCAAACAGCTCTTCGGTTTTTGAATCCTTAACATGGAATAGAAGAATTTCATGGTTGTTGTGTTTCATATGTTGAAGTGCTGAGAACAGCTCATCCTTACTTTCCATATTGTCAAACATATCACTAAAAATGATTACCAAAGAGCGTTTATGGATCTTGTCGGCCATTTGATGAAGCACTTTGGCTACGGAAGACTTTTTTTGTTTGTCCTTGTCTTTTAAAAGATTTTCCAGCTGAAGGAAAATGGTATGGATATGGCTGGATTTAGATTTTACCTGAGTTTGTATCTCTATTTCTTCAGAAAAGGTACACAGTCCAACTGCATCTCTTTGTTTCTGGAGCATCGCTGAAAGTGCAGCGCAGGCCATAATGCTAAATGTGATTTTGCCATTCGTTTTCTCAGGATAATACATTGAGGAGGAAGTGTCAACAAGCATCATACATCTCAGGTTTGTTTCTTCTTCATAGCGTTTGGTAAACAAACGATCTGTCCTCCCGAAAACTTTCCAATCAATGTGTCGTGTGCTTTCTCCTGTATTGTACAAGCGATGCTCTGCAAATTCTACCGAAAAGCCATGATAAGGTGATTTGTGAAAGCCTGTAATAAAACCTTCAACAAGTTGCCTAGCAAGGAATTCTATGTTTCCAAATTTCCGTATTTCAGAAAGAGATATTTTCATTTATACTTTTAAAACGTTAAATAGAAGATTATTTCATCATATTAAGATCAGATAACGCAATATTTGAGAAATTTTGTCATCTTTACCTAATTATTTCAAAAAAGTTATGGTGAATGTAATTTTTTTCATATAAATAATTTTTTTTCTTTGAAACTTAAATTAATTAATCTAAATTTACTTTACATTATTAAACAAAAATTTTAAGGACTGTGGAAGAGAATAAAGACCAAGAAAAAGTTGAAATTTACTCACAGAGGGTTAGAGCCGGGAAAAGGACGTATTTTTTTGATATCAAGTCAACACGTTCTAATGATTATTACCTGACAATTACAGAGAGTAAAAGAAGGTTTAAAGATGATGGTTATTTTTATGAAAAACATAAAATTTT
>JBKBXU010000248.1:4263-7252 GCA_046313675.1 Cytophagaceae bacterium | reverse complement strand
TGCATACCGGAACAGGTAATTTTAATAGTTCATTGGTTCATGACACCAAAGTAACCGGACTGACAAAAGGTATAAATGAATTCATCTGGACAGTAACACACGAAGGATGTATCAAAAGGGATACGGTAAGGATTACCAACAACCTGCCATCTCAAGCCTATGCAGGGGGAAACCAAAACTTATGTGCTGATTCTACCTTCTTAAATGCCACCATGCCATTAATAGGAACAGGAAACTGGTTGACGCCACAGTCACCTGTAGTTATTTCAAATATATTATCGGCCAACAGCAAGGTAAACGGATTGCAATTAGGACTTAATAAACTTGTTTGGCAAACCAATCATGAAGGTTGCATACTTACCGATACCGCTTACATCTACAACAACCAGCCTTCAAAAGCCAATGCGGGTGCAGATCAGATTGTTTGTCAGGATCAGGCAACTTTATCAGGAACTGCTCCGATTCAGGGTACAGGAGAATGGAACATTGTAGCCGGTGGTACAGGAGCTATCAATAATCGTTTTCAGCATAATTCTTTGGTGACTAATTTAAGTCTTGGCAACAACTATTTTATCTGGACAGTGCAATATCCTTCCGGTGGCTGTCCGGCTTCTGTTGACACTGTTCTCATTAATAATAACAGGCCTACCACTGCCAATGCCAATATTGACCAGAACATTTGTCGCAACTTCACCAATTTAGCAGGAAATACACCCATTCAGGGGATCGGTGC
This sequence comes from Cytophagaceae bacterium, assembly GCA_046313675.1. Classification (GTDB taxonomy): domain Bacteria; phylum Bacteroidota; class Bacteroidia; order Cytophagales; family Cytophagaceae; genus JBKBXU01. The sequence goes on along the minus strand of JBKBXU010000248.1, from coordinate 6,519 downwards.
TTGGACAAAACATAATACACCTGCTTTAATTCAGACTCCCTCCATCAGCAGCTCGGAAGTTACAGATCTTAGGGAAGGCGCCAATACGTTTATCTGGACTATAAGCACAGCCAACTGTCCTCCTTCAAGAGACACTGTTATCATCAACAACCGACTCCCTTCCAGGGCAAATGCGGGCAGTGACAAGGAAGTTTGCGATACAAAAGCTACCATAACCGCTATTGTGCCCACTCAAGGAACAGGAGTCTGGCTATCATACATCCCTACTTCGGTAACCATCAATCCTGTATCAGGACAATCGCATATAGCGGAAGTTCAAAACCTTAGGGAAGGGTATAACTTTATGATTTGGAGGGTAAGCCATGGTGGATGCCCTGATTCTTATGATACTGTAAGGGTAAACAACAAACTCCCTACTGCGGCCAATGCCGGAAATGATCAGATAATCTGTAGCAACAGCTCTTCGTTATCGGCCAACACACCAACACAGGGTGTGGGAGTATGGTCTGTATTGGGTGGAGGTCCGGCAGTTGTAACAAACATAAATAGCCCGGGATCTTCGGTAAACAATCTTAGGTTGGGCGATAATTTTATGATCTGGACGGTTTCTCATGGTGGATGTTTGCCTTCCAGAGATACGGTACGGGTGGTTAATAATTTACCATCTACTGCAAATGCGAACTCCGATCAGATATTATGCCGCGACAGTACCTTTATGGATGCCATTGTTCCCACCCAGGGAAATGGAAGCTGGTCATTAGTTAATTCCCAGTCACCTGTATTTATTACGGGAATTAACGATCCTAAAACCAAGGTTTCAAACCTTCCCTTAGGCAATAATCTGTTTATATGGACTGTAAGCCAGTCCGGTTGTCCGGCATCCAGGGATACTGTTAATATTATTAACAACCTTCCTTCCAAAGCCAATGCAGGAAATACTCAAAGCTTATGTAGAAATTATGTAAGCATGTCAGCGACAACACCCGTACAGGGAACGGGTGCCTGGTCAGCTATAAATAATTCATTTGCAGAAATTGATGTTTCTCAGGGAAGCCCAAATGCTGTAATCAGCAATTTGCAATTAGGACAGAATATTTTTGAATGGCGGGTTACCAATGGAGGTTGTCCAGCCTCACGCGATACCGTAATAATAACAAACAATTTACCTTCCAATGCAAATGCCGGTTCCGACCAGGAACTATGCGATAATACCACTTTTCTACAGGGGAACACCCCGCTTCAGGGAACTGGTCTGTGGATTCCTGTCAACACTACTGCAGGCATTACAAATTCAGGCAATCCGGCAAGTCAGGTCAATCAGCTTAAAGTAGGGTTCAATACCTTTGTCTGGCAGATAAGTAACCTCTCCTGCCCTTCTTCAAGAGATACGGTCATAATCTATAATAAACTTCCCAGTCCTGCTTTAGCCGGAACTGATCAGGTCATATGCCGGGACTCAACGGTATTAACGTCTGTAGTACCTGAACAGGGCAACGGATTCTGGACGAGGGTATCAACAAGTGCGGTAATGGAGTCACCCGAATTGAATACTACGAAGGTTCGATCTTTACAAAAAGATGTCAATAAATTTGTATGGACTGTAACCCACGGAGGTTGCAGCCCATCAAGAGACACCATCAGAGTTATTAATAACCTTCCCGATGTCCCCCTTGCGGGAACAGACCAGCACCTATGCAGCCCCTCTGCTTTTATGAATGGCAATATACCAGTTCATGGCTCCGGATCCTGGCATTTGAAAAATGGAAATGCTGTAATTGAGGAATCATCCAATGCATCTACTGCTGTATCTCAGCTACAGCCGGGACCTAACACTTTCATTTGGCGAATTAATAAAGAGGGCTGCATTCTGGAAGATGAAGTCATTATTTATAATGAACAATTAACCCAGGTTGAGATATCGGGTGCATCCTATAGACATACCTGTTTCAATTCCAATCCATTGCTTGCGAACGATCCTGCCCTGGAAATTGAAACCGCATCAGGTAAATGGTCCATTATTTCCCAGCCGGAGTTTAACAATTCCTATTATGAGAATGAAGATCAAAACAGCACCTTTATTCATTCAATGTATATGCCTGGAGAATATTTATTAAAATGGGAAGTCTTTAACCACACCTGTGACACATTATCTGCTACTGTAAGTCTCATCCTGGATGAAGATATTGAAGCTTTAGGTGGAAACGATACGCTGATTTGTTCAGACACGGTGAGATTAAATGCCGAACCGGTAATACA
>JBKBXU010000248.1:0-4253 GCA_046313675.1 Cytophagaceae bacterium | reverse complement strand
CAGGAGGAGGAATAATTTTGGAACCTAATAATCCTAAAACATTGGTGGCCAACCTGTCGCCACATGTTAATAATCGCTTCCGATGGATAGTCCAAAATGGCAACTGTACCGGATTTGATGAAGTACGTATTTTCAGATACCTGCCTCCTTCCGAGGCAGATATTATTGAAGAAATGGAGTTCTGCAACATAGATACTGTACAATTGGCAGGCAATACACCTGTAGTTGGAAAAGGAACCTGGAGTATGCTTTCAGGAAATGCATCTTTCGATGATCTGGAAAATCCAAATACCTACATTACTCAACTTTCATCAGGAGAAAACATCCTTCAATATACCATTTCTAATGGAGTTTGTGAGCCTAGTACAGACCAATTGAGGATCATTAACCATTCCGCAGTTGAGCACATTTCTGCCGGAACATATGAATCCATATGCGATGATGAACTGACCCTTAATGCAGACCATCCTTTAGAAGGAACAGGTATATGGACTATACTAAGCGACAACAATGAAGACGCATTGGTGGAAAACCAAAACAATCCATCTTCGATTATACGATTCTCCAAACCCGGAACCTACAAGCTTGCATGGACTATAACGAATGGTACCTGTTCCAACGCCGATACTATTACCTTGGATATATTTAATAAAATCAGCGAAGCCCAGATTGCCTCGGAAAATTACATAGAAATGTGTAGTACCTACGACTTACAGCTTGAAGCAAAGGATCCGGAATACGGAACCGGCTCCTGGTCCTCAGACCTTTATTCAGTATACTTTTCCAATGAAAACAGTTACAACACATCGGTGTATAACCTCCAGGAAGGTGAGAACATCCTGGTATGGACGGTAAATAATGGATTCTGTGAAAATAAAGACACCGTGACCATTGTTGTCACCCCTTCTCCCGGCTTTGCCAATGGAGGACCAAACCTTGAATTGTATGAATCTACCGGTACTCTGCAGGCTACAACACCTCTTAGCGGAACAGGGAAATGGATAATTTTACAAGGTGAAGCAGAGATATCTGATGCTACTTCTGCTGTTACTGAAATCAATAACGTTGCCATAGGGGAAAATATCCTGGCATGGGTAGTGAGTAATGGGAACTGTCCAAATGACACAGCAACGGTATTGGTTAAACGTAGGGAGTTAAGTATCCCAAATGCATTTTCACCAAATGATGATGCAGTAAATGATACTTTTATCATTCGTGGACTTGAAAAATACGGGCCAGCCAAATTTAACGTAATGAACCGCTGGGGCGACGAAGTATATTACTCAGACAATTACAAAAACGACTGGAACGGAGACGGCCACAGGGGGGAACTACCGGAAGACACGTATTATTACACGCTGCAACTAAATAACGGTTCAGTATACAAAGGCTTTATCATGATTAAACGAAAATAGTGCGTAAATATCTGATCATATTATTTCAAATTATGGTGATTCAGGCCTTCGGCCAGATTCACAGGCCACTATTTGATCAATATTTATTCAATCCTTTGGTGATAAATCCCGGGTATGCAGGCAGCAATGAAGCATTAACAGCGGTAATGCATCATCGTAGCCAATGGTCAGGGTTTGACGGGGCTCCTGTAAATCAAACATTTGCCATTCATAGTCCCATTGGGACACAAAATGCCAATGCCGGGTCAATTATTAGTCTGGACAGGTTTGGCCTTTCCTCCCGAATTGACCTTATGGGAGTTTTTGCTTACAGAATACCTGTCGGCAAAGGAAGGCTTTCACTTGGGCTTCAGGGGGGAGTAGAATACCTTTCCACTGCCTGGGATAGGGTATCAACCGATCCTAATTATCAGGATGATTATGTTTTTCAAAACAACCAACCCAATTTATTTACACCCCGAGTTGGTAGCGGCCTTTATTATGATAACAAGAAATTTTTCATAGGAATTGCCATGCCGGATCATATTATCTATAATCAGTCGTTTTACAAGAGGCCTGGCAATTTACAATTCGGGAGGATGTATAACTTTTATACGGGCTATCATATTAAGCTTAGCGAAAGTTTTCGACTTGTCCCTTCCCTCTTATTAAAGCACTTAAAAGGTTCTTCAATGCAAATGGATTTAAACAGCATGGTGTCTTATAAGCGTCTTTTTTCCTTTGGTGTCTCTTACCGAACCAATCAATCCATCATAGCTTTGTTTGAAGTTCGTAAGGATCAGGTTAGCTTTGGATATGCGTATGACCATTGGTTTAATGAATTTGCCAATGTTCGTCTCAATGCACATGAATTTATGCTTCGGTAGGAATTTAAATATTATGTTAAAACTGTTCATCCAAGGAACTTCAGATAGATTATGTTATACAGGTTCTTACATATAGTTATTATATCTCTGTTATTCTTACCGGTTTGTGGGTATGGACAAACTCCCTCTTCACCTGATAGTACAGTTTATAAAATAAAATTTTTACCTGTCAATACCACTACCTCAGATTATTGTGCAGTACCTTATCATAATGGAATCGTTTTTTGCTCAGCCAGAAAAAGTATTAATGGTGTTTCTTATTATTCTGAACGTTCGCAAAACAGCATGTCCCACCTTTATTATTCCGAATATTTAACTCATTCACGACTAAGCAAACCTAAAGCATTCGCTAAGACTTTCTCAAGCAAATACAATGAAGGACCTGTTTGTTTTGATGACAACTTCTCCACAATCTTTTTTACAACCAATATCAATCCTACTGTAAAATTGCAAGATCAGAAAAAAGACCTATATACTCTTAAAATATTTAAAGCTAAAATGGTCAACAACGAATGGGTCAACGTGCAGGGTTTGCCATTTAACAGCGATCGTTATAATGTCGGCCACCCTTCCTTATCTCATGATGGAACCAAACTATTTTTTATATCTGATATGCCCGGCGGTTACGGTGGCACTGATCTATATATGGTTATTAATAATGAAGGGAGCTGGAGTAAGCCGATTAATTTAGGCCCGGGAGTAAATACCCGTGGAAATGAAATGTTTCCCTTTATGGGCCATGATGGTCGCTTGTACTTTTCCTCTGACGGCCATCCCGGATATGGAAAACTTGATGTGTTTACGGCTGAACTCATTAATGGAAAATGGGGCCTAACGAAAAATCTTGGAGAACCTATAAACTCTAATGACGATGATTTTGGGTTTTACCTTGAAAAAAACGGGTTTACGGGATACTTTACCTCCAATCGCTCAGGAGGAATAGATAATATTTATCGTTATGAACGAATGAATAAGTCATGTGAAACTGTTCCTGATATTGATTTCTGCTTTACTTTTTTTGAAAAGAATGCCATTTTTGGAGAAGATCTTCCTATGGCCTATGAATGGAACCTTGGTGATGGAACAAAAAAACGTGGATCTGAAATAAGTCATTGCTTTGACAAATCCGGAAAATATAAAATTCAGCTTAATATCATTGATAGTATAACGGGTGTTATTTTCTATAATGAAGCCACCTACTCCATCACAGTCAATGAAATAAACAGACCTTACATTGAAATTATTGGAGGTACAGCCAGTGGTAAAACCATGGAATTAGATGCTGCCCGTTCTGTGCTGGCTCATTGCAAAATTCAGGATTACTTATGGGACTTTGGCGATGGATACACAGCACTTGGAGAAAGAGTCGTTCATAAATATCCTCAGGAGGGTAGTTATGAAGTGTATCTTAACGTATCCGGCATTTCTGAGATTACAGGAGGTGAATGTAATTCCTGCGTGAAAAAACGTATAGAAGTAAAAAATGCGCCTATAATTGCTGATAGTGCAAGCCATGTAAGCTCTGTTGCTGAAACCCTTTACAACCCCAATGACAAAGATGATGTAGTCTATAAAGTTCAGGTTACTTCATCAGACACGCCCATTTCTATAGACTCAGATCAATTTAAGGTTCTTGATCAGGAAGTTACGGAGTTTTTTGACAGAGGTTTCTATGGTTATACAGTGGGAGATGAGAACGATTTACTTTCAGCGTACCCATTATTTATGGATGTTCGGGAAAAAGGTTTTGAAGAAGCCCGGGTAGTGGCTTTTAAAGATGGAAAAATTGTGTCAGGAGATGATACCACCAATCTCCGAAAAGTACAGGGAACAGCAGTTACTTTTATCAGTAGTCGTATTATAAACCGGTTTGGAGATCCAATACCTGCAACACTTTACCTGGAAGATCTGACCAATGGAAAGCGATTAGCAGTATTTACAAGCGACTCTACTTTTGGAAGATATGAAATAA
>JBKBXU010000247.1:0-7254 GCA_046313675.1 Cytophagaceae bacterium | reverse complement strand
TTGTTATATTCCAACACCTCATACAATTCCCTCGCACTCCAATACTCTTGTCCTATTTCATTGGTGTGTTTTATTTCTTCAAACTTTGAATGTGTTGCCATATTACTTGTTTTTAATCCTGTTATACTTAATTTTTTCCTCTGCCATTTGCAAAGCTTTCAAAGCCACCTCTTCATCCGCTACTTCATACAATAACTTATCAGACAGCCAGGAAACAAGCAAATCATTCTCTTTAAATTTAAAATACCTGGCAAGTTTTAGCACCTGTTCACGGCTGGCATTGCGTTGACCTCTTTCAATTTTACTTAATATAGCCTGATCAATGTCAAGATAAGCCGCAACTATCCGAAGGGGCAATTCCTTTTCTTCCCGTAGTTTTCTTATCGTTTCACCTAAGCTCTGCATTTTGAATGAATCCTTTTTGACTAATTTTGTCAAAAATATTAAAATTCAGTCAGCAACCATTACAAATTATTATAATTTTATTCATAAACCTTCTATACCTTACGACTTATGCCTTATGCCTTACGACTTTTAACTTAAATTTCCCTTTTCCGTCAAAACTTTGTATTTTTATTTTTAGAATCCGCAGACACTAAAAATACAGAAACCTTGGCCCATTCAGACACCCCCTTAATGAAGCAATACAATGCCATCAAGGTAAAATATCCTGGTGCATTGCTGCTTTTCCGCGTTGGCGATTTCTATGAAACCTTTGGCGAAGATGCCATCACGGCAAGCCGTATTTTAAACATCACCCTAACCAAACGAGGAAACGGATCGGCTACCGAAGTGGCACTGGCGGGTTTCCCTCACCACTCCCTGGACAATTACCTCCCCAAATTGGTACGTGCCGGGCAACGTGTGGCCATATGTGACCAGCTTGAAGATCCAAAATCGGTTAAAGGTATAGTCAAACGGGGAGTGACCGAACTGGTAACTCCGGGGGTTTCCTTCAACGACAACGTACTCGAGGTCAAACAAAACAATTACCTGGCTGCCGTACACATTTCCAAAGACAAACACGGGGTGGCCTTCCTGGATATTTCCACAGGAGAATTTCTGCTATCTCAGGGAGACGCCGTATACATAGAAAAACTTATTCAGAGCTTTAACCCTGCGGAAATACTTTATTGCAAAAACAAAAAATCCGATTATCAGCAGCTCTTTTCTGACAAATACAATACCTACGCCCTGGAGGATTGGGTATTCAGTTATGACTATGGATACGAAACGCTGATTACACATTTTAACACCAAAAACCTGAAAGGCTTTGGCGTAGAAGGGCTGGACGAAGGCATCATTGCCGCAGGAGTAATCTTCTACTACCTCAATGAGACCGAGCATAAAGATGTAAAACACATCTTGAACGTCTCACGGATCGAGGAGGAAAAATATGTGTGGCTTGATAAGTTTACCATCCGCAACCTGGAGCTAGTGTTTCCACAGCACCAGGGAGGCGTACCCTTGCTGGATATTCTGGACTCTACGCTAACCCCTATGGGGGGAAGGATGCTCAGAAAATGGCTTCTTCTTCCTTTAAAAGAAAAATCACCCATCACCGAACGCCACGATGTGGTGGAAGCCCTGGTGAAAAACAAGTCCATGCTTCAGGAGCTTATCCAAAACCTCAAGCAAATCGGCGATCTGGAACGCCTGATCTCTAAAGTAGCTGTTCGCAGGGTAAATCCCAGAGAAATGAATCAGCTCAGAAAAGCCCTGGAATTTACCGAGCCTATTAAAAAGCTGCTGCAGAAATCCGACCTGGCTCCACTGAAAAAACTGGCAGACCAGCTAAACCCCTGTGAATTCCTGGTAGAAAAGATCAACAAAGAACTTAAGCAGGATCCGCCATTGGTAACCAATCAGGGCAATATTATTAAAGAAGGTGTGGATGCGGATCTGGATGAATTACGCAAGATTTCATTCTCAGGAAAAGATTACCTTATACAAGCGCAGCAACGCGAAATAGAACGAACCGGCATTACCTCTTTGAAAATATCCTATAATAAAGTATTCGGCTACTACCTGGAGGTAACCAATTCGCATAAAGATAAAGTACCTTCAGACTGGATACGTAAGCAAACACTGGTAAATGCCGAACGATACATTACCGAGGAGCTGAAAACCTATGAAGAAAAGATTCTTAATGCGGAAGAGAAAATCCATAGCATAGAACAACGGCTATTTCATGAAATGATCGTCTTTGCCGAGGATTACGTGATTCCGGTTCAACAGAACGCCCGCGTACTGGCAAGCCTTGACTGCCTTATGTCCTTTGCGCAATCAGCCATCGCAAATAAATATGTACGGCCTGAAATTAATGAAGGAAAGGCGCTGGATATCAAAGAAGGCCATCACCCTGTAATAGAAAAGCAATTGCCAACGGGAGAATCCTATATTCCAAACGATGTTTTCCTGGACGACGAAAATCAGCAGATCATCATCATTACCGGGCCCAACATGGCTGGTAAATCTGCCCTTTTGAGGCAAACAGCCCTCATTGTGCTTATGGCACAGATAGGTTCTTTTGTCCCGGCCAAGAAAGCGGAAATCGGGATTGTCGACAAAGTGTTTACCCGAGTTGGGGCATCCGATAACCTCTCACGGGGTGAATCAACCTTTATGGTGGAGATGAACGAAACGGCCAGCATCTTAAATAACCTCAGCGACCGAAGCCTGGTATTGATGGATGAAATCGGGCGTGGAACCAGTACTTATGATGGTATATCCATTGCTTGGTCTATCGTAGAATACCTGCATAACCATAAAAAAGCCAAAGCAAAAACACTCTTTGCCACCCATTACCACGAGCTGAACCAATTGGCCGAGGATTTTCCAAGGGTTAAAAACTTCAACGTCTCTGTTAAGGAGCTTGGCAATAAGATCATTTTTATGCGTAAGCTGAAGCCCGGAGGCAGTGAGCATAGTTTTGGTATCCACGTTGCCCAAATAGCCGGTATGCCCAACCCGGTAGTTTTTCGTGCCCACGAAATACTGCACCACCTGGAGAAAGACAAAGTCCGGGAAAACCATAAGGTAAAGGAAGTCCCTAAAAACAACTTTCAGTTAAGCCTGTTTGAAGCCTCAAACCCACATTTTGAAAAAATTTGCAAGCTTTTAGAAGCCATGGACATCAATACCATGTCGCCGGTTGAAGCCTTGCTCAAACTCAACGAAATTAAAATGTTGGTAGGAGACCGGGAGGAAAAGGCGGTGGAGGAATAAGAGAATTTAGAAAGCGAAAAAGATTATAGAGCCTTAAAGTATGCTTAAACTTATCTACCTCTGAACCCAAAGCTTTCTTTAATTTCAAAACTTATTTCTTTCTCAAAAATTGACCTCGCCGGTCGGGCCTTACTTTTCTCCTTAATGAGAAAAGTAAGCAAAAGAATCAAGGCCCGGTGAGTAAATTTGCTAAAATTTTAATTTTTTCCGCTAAAACTTTTGAAACAAACCTCCTTCGTCGGCTCAAACATCAAAATTTTTAGCCGCTACAAAAATTAAAATTTCTTAACGCAATTTCCTCAAAGGGGCCCAAAACGTTTTCAATCTTTCAGTACGTTTATTATTAATAGTGTCTGCAATATAAAACGGATCCCTATGTGAATACCAGAGATCCTACGAGAGCTGTTGGAAATGACTCCGGCTGTAGTGCTCCTGAAATGCCGCTTCTATGGCATCCGGAGCATGAAGGCCTTCATACTCTTTCAGGTGAATGTAAACAAGCGGCTTTTTCCTGTCAAAATATTCCGTCCGTGCGCAAGCCAATATAATCTGCGTATTGGCATTCAGCACACGCAAAAAACCCTTGTTAAATTTAGGTCGGGCGACATATTGGCTTTCAAATTCTCCCTGAGGAAAAATACACAGTAGGTTTTCCGGTTTCAACAGAAGTTTACCGGCATAATCCAGGGAGTTAATGATGTCCCGGCTTTTTTTATTGATTGAAAATGCCCCAGCCCAGGAAAGGATCTTGTTTTTGCTCAGGGTTTCCTCAAGCATCATCACGTAAAAATTCTTGCCAAAATACCGATGGGTCAGATGATACATCCAGGGGCCATCCCACCAGGTATAATGGTTACACAAAAGCAAAACCGGCTTACCGTTGGACAGAGAGACCTCTCCACGCACCTCAAATCCTGAAAAATGTCGTTTTATTCCACGACTAAAATACAGTTTAAAAAAGGCTACAGCCAGTTTATTTTGCTTTGCTTTGATCATTCAAAATATGTTCAGATACAACTTGAACACTTCATCAACAAAAATAAAGGTTATACTGTTTTTTAACACTCCTTCATTTTCATATTATAATCATTTTACACTTGAATTCGAACAAATATATGCTCTTCTAGACCCTTCCGGTTGTTTTACAAGTTAATATTTAAAATTTAGCAGTATATATCGGCAAGGCAGGAGCGGGCTGGGGTCCACGGCCGGCGTGAGACAAATTGTGGCTAGTGCGAAAGGAGGCCTTTTAAAAATGCCGTTCTGGCAGTACATTAGCCACTACTACACGGTTAAGGCATTTTTTCGGCGGGATGATTTGCGGGTTTAGCGGGCAGCAATTTGGCTTTTTCCGATAACTATCGGAATGGTGTCTTTTTTTTGTTTCTTTTTTTGGACACGCAAAAAAAGAAAAAAGGGATAAAATGTACTTTGATTCAAAAAAAACCCATAACACCTTTGATTCATCAGCAAAAAATACCATTTAAAAAAGGCTACAGCCAGTTTATTTTGCTTTGCTTTGATCATTCAAAATACGTTCAGATACAATTTTAGCAGACAACAAACACAAGGGTATCCCTCCACCCGGATGAACACTCCCTCCACAAAAATACAGGTTCTTAATAGACGAGGAATAGTTGGCATGGCGCAAGAAGGCGGCATAGCGGTTATTGGAACTGTTGCCGTACAATGCTCCGCCGAAAGAACTGGTCCGGCTTTCTATCAGCAAAGGATCCAGGACTTCCTCCCCTGAAATGTACTGCGAAACATCTTTGCAAAGCATCCTGCTCAGCTTAGCAATAATGTTTGTCCGGCTCTTTTCTCTGATCTGAGCCCAATCCTGCCCACTGTCGTGCGGCACATTGATCATCACAAACCAGTTTTCGCAACCTTCAGGAGCATCTGCCGGACAAAACTTGCTACTGATGTTTATGTATACGGTAGGATCATCCGAAACCGCCTTTTGCCTGAAGATGCAATCAAATTCGTGCTTATAATCTTCCGAAAAGAAAATGTTGTGCAAGCCAAGTTCGGGAAACTCTGTACGGATGTTCCAATAAAAAACCATGGCAGAACTGGATTTCGGCTGACTCAGCGTTTTCTCCGGCTGCTTTTCCTGTGGCAGAAGCTTTCTATAGGTAGCATGTATATCGGCATTGGAAACAATGGTATCAAATAGCTTTCTTTCACCATTAACCAGTATAGCTCTGGCCGAACCATCAATTGTTTCAATACGGTCTACTTTTGAATTATAATGAAAACGCACACCACATTCTTCTGCCAGACTAACCAGACTTATAATAATATCATACATGCCACCCTTTGGAATAAATGCCCCCATATTATACTCCAGGTGAGGAATAACACTCATAATTCCCGGTGTAGCATACGGATCGGAGCCGTTATACGTAGCATATCTGTTAAATAGTTGTACCAACCGGGGATCCTTAAAATATTTCCGGTTTACCTGATCAAGGGTAGAAAACAGATGTAGCCGGGATGCATTCTTTAAAGCACGAAAGGCTTTTTTTCCGGAAAAACTTTTTAAGCTGAGCGAATTGAACAGAAATAGATCGGACGTCAGCTCATAGATCGTTTCACAATTTTTCAAATACCCTTTTACCTTATCACTGTCTTCCTGAAACGCTTCAGATAGCTCTTTGCAAAACTTCTCTCGATCAGCCCAGGCATGGAGCCGGGTACCATCTTCATAAAAGTATTTACAAATGACCTCCAGTTTTTGGTATCTAAAATAATCACTAACATCCTTCCCATGAAGTGCAAATAAGTCCTCCACCAGCGCAGGCATAGTAAACAAGGAAGGGCCCGCATCAAAACGAAAACCCTGGTTACGAATTTCGCTCAGCTTCCCTCCCGGCGAGGATGAGGCTTCGAAGACAGAAACCTGATGGTCACGGCTTAAGCGTATTGCAGCAGCTATTCCCCCTATTCCAGACCCTATAATGGCAATTTTTTTCTTCATTATCGAATTTTAGCCGACCATTGGTCGTTTGACAATATATAATAAGTAAAACAGCCAATTGGTTTTATAGAAATATATTTTTAGTTTTAATAAAAAAATAACACCCTTAAAATTACATCAGTATATGAAAAATACAGCTTTTTTTATCCTTTTCTTGGGCTTTATAGCCGTTCTTTCTTCATGTGGTAAAAGCAAATCCGATACCCTTGCCAGAAAATGGAAATTAACAGAGGCAGAATTTGCAGGTAACAAACTTGCAAGCGATCAGGTGTCTGCTGTTTATTTGTTCAACTCCGATGGCACCTTTGAAATTACAAGTGAAGGAATGACCGATGACGGTTTATGGACACTGAATGAAGAGACTAATATGTTGACTCTTGAATATAATGATGAAAACAGAAAACTAGAGCTTCATCTTGACGAAATCAGCAATGAAAAAGTAAAAATGAGCTGGGAAGAGTTCACCATGAAATATGCAGCAACCTTATCCCCTGCCGAATAAACATTTCAGGCAAAAAAATATTTTAGGAGAACAGGAATAAAACATAGAAATTCCTGTTCTTTTTTTATATCCACTTATTTTTACCTACATGAAAATTACCTTTTGGGGCGCGGCACGGCAGGTTACAGGCAGCAAATTCCTGCTGGAATTAGAGGATGGTTATAAAATTTTAATAGACTGTGGAACAGATCTTAGTAGAGATCGTCAGGAAGGAGATGCCTATTTCCCTTTTGAGCCTTCCGATATTAATCTGGTATTGCTTACCCATGCACACATTGACCACTCCGGCGCCATTCCCCTACTGTATCAATACGGCTACAGCGGACAGGTATTGTGTACCACCCCAACTTATGCCCTGACTGAATTGCTCTTACGCGATGCCGCCGGAATCAACAGTCAGAGGATACAAAAAAAATGGAACCCTAAGAAAAAGAAATTAAAAGAATTCATTCCGGACGATGTTTACCTCGACAGCCAGGTTGATTTTGCCACCAGGCGATTTGTAAATATTGCATTTAACGAAAAATTTGCTGTAAAACCG
>JBKBXU010000246.1:838-7257 GCA_046313675.1 Cytophagaceae bacterium | reverse complement strand
CAAATCCCGAAGATTTTGATCTGTCCGTTGAAAAAATTCAATACATAGACATTAATGAGTTAGTCAAAAAACCGGAAGAAGAGATAAGTAAACTGAATAAGATCTGTTTATTTAAAGAAATAGGCTATAAACATGAAAATGAAGTCCGGATTGTTGCCAGAAGCAAGGAAGAGCTTTATTACAACGGTCAGGAAATTACCAGTGTGGATGTTTTTTTAAGGGATACGAAGTTTGAGTCCGTTACGGGTGTTTTTCATCCAAAAGCCTCCGACTGGTTTCAATTGACAATTAAAGAAATTATTAAAAAATTAAAAATACGTCTGGATCTTCATAAATCCATGCTGGAGTTTAGGTGATTTTCAAAAAATTATTTTTCAATTATTTTTTAGCTTCTCTTTCATACCAAAACCCCCACAAGTACCTCATGCCTAGCCCCAATGTTGGCTCGAATGAAAATGGCCGGTCTACAATTTCCATATAAATTCCCGCATCCATAAACAATACCACAGGATACTTACCCACTTTATATTCAATTCCCCCAATCACTTCCGGGCCCAGGCCAAAATAGGTATGACGGCCGTGCTCAAGTAAAAAATGATCGTAATAACGGAAAACAAAACGACGTGCCTGAATGCCACCTCCATAATAGAACCGTAAATTTTCCTGATCTTCTGACCAGGGCTTAAACTTCATCATTCTTAGTTGCAGACTTAAAGGCGCCGTGGTTGTACGGTATGCATAATCTTTATCATAGAATCGGTGCTGAAAAAGCTCCTCCCTATCGTAAAACCAAAATAAAGGCCTGCCAAAGTTTAGTTCAAAGGCTTTATTGTTCCAGGTGTATCGTTTGAGGGAAATTCCTAATGGGCTGCCAAGTCGCAGACCTATACCCCATTTGTATTCCGGTGCTACCCAATCTACACGTCTTTCCCTGCGACTTTGAGCTTCCGCAAGATTATAAACCAGTATGAAAAAACATAAAAAAATAACCCTTAACATAACCTCTGTTTATATATCTAACCTGCGAGGCATTTCATTTGTTAAGAGACCCGGCCATTTGGCGGGTTTTAAATGAATAAAGATTTATTTATTCCAATATTATTAATTTACGTTAATATAAAACCCATCATCCACCTCCACACTTTTAATCTTTTTTACAGGAATTTCCCTGCGTTTTGTTTTTGAAGATGGATGTATCCGGATTTTCTCCTTTTTATTAACAAGGATGTCCACCGGCATGTTAAAATCTTTATCCTCTGTTTCCCAGCGAAAGCGGAGGAAGGTTTTGTTTTTTTTCTTTTCCATCGAGTAGATCAGCTTAGGCGGATCTGTTTTTGTAAGGTAATGCATAAATACCGGACCAAGATCTTGTCCTGATTTTTTATTAAAATACGCTATTATTTCCTGTGTATTTACAATTGTTCCTCCCAAATCAGTTGGAATGCCCCGCATAATGTCAAACCATAAGGCGTCATTATCCAACACCCTCCGGATCGTGTGCAGCATCCATGCGCCCTTGTAATACATATCGGCTCCTGCCCAGTGGTGATAATTTACCCCTAAAGGGCCTAAAATGGGTTCATTGTTCATGATTAGGCTCTTCTGATGATGCAGGTACTTCATCATATTCTTGTAACCAAACCTGTTTTCGATGTACAAGGCTTCAGAATAGGTGGTAAAGGCTTCATGGATCCACAGCTCCCCATGATCGGCCGCAGTAACCCTGTTGCCAAACCACTCATGCCCGCTTTCATGGAGTATGATGTAGTCAAAATCAAAATAATCGGTTTTGTAATTGTTGCCATAGGCGATGCAACTTTGGTGCTCCATGCCCCAGTAAGGTGTTTCTACCAATTTATAGCTGTCTTCATAAAAAGGGTAGGGGCCAAAGAGTTTTTCAAAACTATCCATTAAGGTACGCACCTGGCGGAAATGCTTTTTTGCCTTAGAGAGATTGTAATCCAGCACATGATAGTGCAGGTCCAGGTTTCCGCTTTTGCCGGGGTAGAGGTCATCAAAAAACGCATAATGGGCGATGTTGAGAGTAACATTGTAATTGTTTATCGGGTTGTTGACAAACCAGACAAAGCGGGTATAACCGTCTTGCAGATCTTTTTTTTCTCTCAGGCGGCCATTTGCTACACAGGTAAGTTGGGAAGGAACTTCAAAGGACATGCGCATGCTGTCAGGTTTTTCGCTGATATGATCTTTGTTTGGCCACCATAGGCTGGCACCTACGCCTTCCACCGCCACGCCGATCCATGGCCTGCCAAGAGAATCCGTCGACCAGACAAAGCCACCATCCCAGGGTGGTTTGGCTGCCACCTGAGGCTGGCCTGAATAATATATGGTTAGGATGTTTTCTTCACCTTCAGTCAAGGCTTGCTTGAAGTTAATAAATATAAAATTACTGTCCCGTTCAAATGAATAGATGGTTTTTGCGGATAAGATACTGTCTACATTCATATTGGCAAACAAGTCTACCTGCATGCGGATGAGGGTATCCGTGCTTTTAAAATAGATTTTATTGTAGCCTGATATCGATCTTCTTTCAGGATTTACCCGAAGGTGGAGGTCATAAAAACTAACATCATAGGCACGCATGCTGTGCAGTGAGCCCCGAAGGGAGTCGTATCTTGTAAAATCCTGTCCGAGAGCGGAGAGGGTGATTACGGTAAAAGAGATGGTCAGAAATACATTAAACTTCATGAATGTAATAGTCAGCTATATCGGAAATAGGTTTTAATTTAAAAATAATTTGACTTTTCTATTATTTAACCTTGTTAAATGCAAAATAATAAGCCTTTTGTCATATCTAAGTATAAATATTTTTAGTATAAAACCTTGGATGTATGTAATGTTACTTATTAAAAGATTGCATTTTATTTTTTGAATCAAAAAAAGTTACTAGATTTGATGTTGAATCTAATTTAATTTTTAACATTTAAAAACTTAAAAAGTATGAAGAAATTATTACTTATTTTATGCTTGGCAATGGTTGCTCCTATTGCTTTTGCACAGGTTGGCCCTACAGGCTGGAAGGACGATTTTACAGGAGATGGAAATGATGCTCAATATACTGGGCCATATGGTGGTGTTTATTGGTTTGGATGGGGAGATATTTCTGTTAGTCGAAGTGGAGGAATGTTAACTTCTACGTCTACTAATAAAGGAAATTACGATGGCATGGGAGTTGGTCTTGGAGGATATACCGTGGATCTAACAGGTAATGCAACCGTTTCTTTTAGCATCACTAATAACAGAGATGTGGCAATGTCTGCGTGGCTAGCATTAGAAGATATTGATGGCCAAAAGGCAGAGTGGCCAAGGGTTACTATTACTATACCAGCAAATACAACTCAACAAATTACGCAAGATATGTCTGGGTTAGGTATTCCTGCATGGGAGTGTGCTGAAGAACCATGTGTTTTTGATTATACTAAAGTAGTGGGTTTTACTATAATGCCTGATGCAGAAACTGATAATGATGTAAATTTTTCAATAGACAATTTTGTAGCTGGTGTTATAGGTGACGTCCCTGCAGCACCTGCAACATTTGGTTATGAGTATACCACAATCAATGTTGATTTTACTTGGGAAGAAATTACTGATGCTACGTATATTTTACAAAAAAGAAGAGTGGAAATTGAAGATGAAGAAGAAGTAGAATATTGGGATGATGTTGCAACTCCTGCAGCAAACTCTTATTCTGTACATTTAAATGATGTTGAAGAGGGAGATCGATTTAGAGTATTTTCTATAATAGATGGTATAGCATCTGTTGGTATTTATACAGCTTTAGAAGATGTGCCAGAGCCACAAGCTCCTGCTGCTCCTGAAGGATTAGCGCTTGCAGCTACTACTACTACCATTACTGCTACATGGACTGAAGTTGCAGGTCTTACCTATAACCTAAGATATAGTATAGCTGGTGGATCTTGGGTTACTGCAGATGGAGTTTCTAGTGGTCATGTTATTACTGACTTAACTCCTAATACTGCTTATACTATAGAAGTACAAGCTGTTGAAGGAGGTCTTGAGTCTCAATGGTCTGCTCAAACTACATCTACAGATACTGAAACTTCTGCGGCAAGAGCTAGAATGAGAGTTACACTTAACATATATCCTAACCCAACTACAGATGCTACAAGAATTGATTATGATGCCATCAATGGTATGGACATTCAAATCTCTGTTGCTAACATGATGGGTAACGAAGTTGCAAGATTTGCAGGTTCTGCAAATGGCGCTTCTTTTGATGCTTCAAGCCTACAAAAAGGAATTTACATTGTAAATATCCTTGCTGCCGGTGAAGTTATCGGTGTTGAAAGATTAGTAGTTAAGTAATTACTTACATAACATAGATAAAAAGGGGATGGCCTGCGCCATCCCCTTTTTTGCGTTTATAGGTTATTATAAAGCTTATTTTTATAAAACATTTTTTAGGGGTGCTGGTTTCTTTGTGCTTTAGAACATAAACATTCAAAACCTTAAAAAAACTTCATTTATTAAAAGACTGCTACTGACCTTTTTGTTATCGCTAACATTTCCTTTGGTATTTGCACAGCTTGACCCTAACGGCTGGAGGGATGATTTTACAGGCCCTGAATTCGTGGTAAATTTTATTTTAATTCCTTTCTATTTACCTATCAATTAATTGCAATTATTTAAATTGTTTTATTACTATTTTGCCTTCTTTTCTTTTTATTTTTTTTGTTGGAAAAATATTTTTAGATTTGATGTAGAATTATAAACTAAACTCAACAAAAAAGTATGAAGAAAATATTACTCTTAGCTAGTACATGTTTGCTGTCGTTATCAATGGCTTACAGCCAGACGGTAAACCAGTCAAAGACTGGGTGGCGGACAGATTTCGCTCACGGTAACGGTGAAAACCGTCCTTGCTGGACAAGTGCTGCAGCTAATGAAGAAGCTCCGCAGTATTATAACTTGTCTGAAACTGCTGAAGGAACTTTTCGTATTCAGGGAATGAGTGCAAATCCTGAATACGATGGTGTATGGATGGGAATTACCCAACAGTGCCGTGCGGATGAAGAACCAGGAGGTGGCCAGGTTCCTATTGATGTAACTAATTCACCAACCGTGAGATTTCGTGTTAGATCCAATACAGCCGGAACTGTAGTTTCCATTCAAATGGGGGACAACCAAAACAGGTCTACTAATTGTAATGCTTGTGGAAACACACTAACAATTTCAGCAGCAAATGTGAATAACTGGGTAGAGCAGACTTTCAACTATACCGGCAAATTTGTTTGTCAGTATGGTTCTTGTTCTGAACCAACAGCGGTAGATCCCGCAAATATTGACTTTCTTTATATTACTATTAACCCCGGCACAGCTAACAATCCGGAGTCACTTGTTGTAGAATTTGACTACATAATAGTCGGTAATGATGAAATTACAATTGACCCGCTAATCGCCGGAAACAATACAGGTTACTCTAATGAATTTTATTATACAGAAGGTACA
Organism: Cytophagaceae bacterium; assembly: GCA_046313675.1. Lineage (GTDB taxonomy): Bacteria > Bacteroidota > Bacteroidia > Cytophagales > Cytophagaceae > JBKBXU01. Next base: position 1,767 of record JBKBXU010000246.1, on the reverse strand, counting down.
GAGCCTTGCTGGACTAGTCCTTCTGAAGATTTAAATGGGTTTTCTCATCAAGCTGAGGATGGAACCTGGACCATTACCGGAGACGGAACTGCTCCTGCAATGTGGACTTCTGGTATTTGGATGGGGATTGTGCCTAACTGTGTGAATACAAATAATGAAAGTGAGATTCAGGCTTCCCTTGATCTTTCCAATAACCCTTTTGTTCAGGTTTTTGCACGTTCATCAGTTGATGGTACAGCTTTAACTATCGGAGGATCTACTTTTATACTTTCAGAAGTAGGAACTTTGTATACGGGGGAATTTATTCCTTCAGATGAGGAAGATATAAATTCAATAAGTGATTTGACCATATTTGTTGACGGAGAAGATGGAGGTTTTGATGGTACTGTAGAAATTGATTGGATTTTACTTGGTAGTGCTGTTGAATTGCCTACTCCTGATGTACCCACAGGTTTAGTTGCCGAGGCGATTTCTTATAGACAAATCGAAGTAAGTTGGGAGTCTGTAATATTTGCTACATCTTATGTGGTGGAATATTCTGAGGATGGCGAAAATTGGGAGTCTTTAGAAACAAATGAAACAACAGTTATCATAGAAGGTTTGGATTTTGAAACCACTTATTCCATAAGGGTTTCTGCCAAGAATAATGGAGGAACTTCTGAGCCAAGTGAAGTGGTAACTGAAACAACCTTAGAAGCCCCTGATGTACCTGCACAACCTGCAGTATCTGCTCCTTCAAATATTACTGAAACTTCAGTTACTTTAAATTGGGAGGCTGCGGCTAGAGCTACTTCTTACAGAATAGAACGTAATGATAATGGTAGTTGGGTTGAAGTTGATGTGATTGAAGAAATTACTTATGCAGTTTCTGGTCTTACCCCTAATACAAACTATGAGTTTAGAATAGTAGCTGTTAATGTAAGTGGAGA
>JBKBXU010000246.1:0-828 GCA_046313675.1 Cytophagaceae bacterium | reverse complement strand
ATCCATCAAATACGATAAGCTTCACTACCCTGGGTGAAACTGCTGCTGCTAAAGCCAGAATGAGAACTACCTTGAATATTTATCCTAACCCTACTACAGGTATGACAACGGTTGAATACGATGCTATATCAGGTATGGATATTCAGATAAAAGTTGCTAATACAATGGGTAATGAAGTTGCAAGATTTGCCGGAAGATCAAATGGTGGATCTTTTGACGCTTCAGCTCTTCAGAAAGGCATCTACATCCTTCACATCGTTGCTGATGGCGAAGTGGTAGGTGTTGAAAGACTTGTTGTAAAATAGGTAATTACTTATCACCTTATACCTATAAATAAGAAAAGGCAGCCATTTGGCTGCCTTTTCTTATTTATAAATGTTATTTGATCTTAATTTATAATAATGTTATAAAATTATTTCCTTACCATTCCAAGCAGTTCTTTCTGTACACCCCAGTCTTTGGCAAGCTTAAGCATAGCCATTGCTTCCATTTCGGTTATATAGCCTTTTAATTTCGTGGCATCCCATACCATATTGAGGTAGGAAAGCTTGGTTTCATTATCGTAAGTAGCAATGGTCGTATTGAAATATGCTCTACCTCTGTCAAACGCTGTTAAGACATCTTCATTTAAAAAGTTCAGTGCCCATTCCAGCTCCTGGAAAGCAGAAAGTTTCTCTGCAGTTTCATCCAGAATTCTCTTTTCATCTTCATCCAGCCCATGATAGCTGAAGATGATCGCTTTTAAGAGAAGGAAGGCTTTTTTTTGTTCTGACGTCATTATCATAGTGTTGCTGATGCAAATATAAAAACTAAAACGGTTTTTCTAAC
>JBKBXU010000245.1:0-7294 GCA_046313675.1 Cytophagaceae bacterium | reverse complement strand
GGAACAGGTGTACTTACCTTGCTGTTTCCCATTATGTTGGGCAATCATTGGTATGTATTGCTGCTTTGCGTGAGTTTTGCCTTAATCCTGATCGCCAGCCTGCGCTTTAACCTGTTGAAGTCCATTAATGCCATTGACAGAATATCATACGGAAGCTTACTTTATCCACTTGCCGTATATTCCTGCTACCTTGTGTACCATGTATATTCGCAGAAAACAGGGGCCGAGCCGGAATCTTATATTTATTTTTATTTACCCATATTAACATTAGCTATTTGCGATCCTGTGGCTGCTGCGGTTGGTAAAAGATATCCTTTTGGAAAGTTTAAGATTGGCAAAGGTTACAAAACCCTGGCAGGCAGCCTGGCATTTTTTATAAGCAGTTTTGTGCTTACGTTTATTCTATTTTATTATTTTGAAAGCTATGCTACCAAACTGGGTAATTATTATGTAGCTACCGGAATCATAGCAGTAGGGGCTAGCGCAATAGAAGCTGTAAGCGGAAAGGGAGTGGACAATTTTACCATTCCGGCAATCGTAACCCTTCTGCTAATTTATTTTTCATGATGCAAATACTTGCTGTAAATCCTTTAGAGGCTAACTTTCATTTATTTGATCGTTTTCCCAAAAATTTATATCCTGAAGGTCACAACCGTCTTAAGTTACCTGATCATTTAAACAGCGACTACCTAGACAGTTGTTTTATTATTGTAGAAGACGATAAAGTTTTAGCAAGGGCAGCTCTTTACTGCAATCCTAAGTTGTCTTATAAAGGAAAAAACACTTGGTGTATAGGTAACTACGAAGCGGAAGATAATCCAGGCGCATGCTTTCAACTTTTCCAGCATGTCCTCGCTCATGCCAAAGAGAATGGGGCGGAATACATACTGGGGCCTATGAATGGAAGCACCTGGGACAATTACAGGCTTAAAGTACCCGGGTCTCACCCGGATTTTTTCATGGAGCCATGCCACCATCCTTATTACCATGAACATTTTACAAATGCGAATTTTGAAGTGGCCGGAAGGTACTTTTCCAGCGTAGATAAAAATTTGCGCTTCGATCAGCCGGAAGTTTTGGCCAAAGAAAAGTCCTTCCTGGAACAAGGAGTAACTTTCAGAAATATTAATCTAACTGAATTTGAAAAGGAACTCTCGGACATTTACGACTTTAACCTGAGGGCATTTCAGAATAATTTCCTTTTTACGCCAATCAGCAAAGAGGCATTTATAAAAAAATATACATTGGTTAAAAAATTTATTGATCCAAACTACGTAATTCTGGCAGAAGATAAGGGGCAAAATCTCATAGGATACTTCTTTTGCATTGATGATCATTTCAATAAAGAAAACAGAAGCCTGATTGTAAAAACATTGGCACGTCACCCACACGATCAGTGGAAGGGCATGGGGCATGTGATTGGAAATATGATTTATAGAAGGGCCATTTTGGAAGGCTACACATCCATCATTCATGCGCTGGTATTTGAAGATGCTACCTCTATACGCCTGTCTAAAAATTTCTCCGGTGAAATTTTTAAAAATTATATATTATACGGCAAAGAGCTATGATACATAATGAAAGTATATCTGATCCGTATAATGTTGTTGATTTATTCTTCGAATCGGCTCAAAAATACCCTGATAGAACAGCGATTGTATACAAAAACGAACAGGCAAGCTTTGGTGAGCTGGCACAGGAAGTAAATTATACGGCAAGCCATTTTGTAACTAAAGGAATATCCAAAGGCGACAGGGTGTTAATATTCGTACCGATGAGCCTGGACTTATACAGGATTTTGCTTGCACTTTTTCGGATAGGCGCCACCGCTGTTTTCCTTGATGAGTGGGTAAGCAAAGCAAGAATGGAAGAATGCTGTAAAGTAGCTCAATGCAAAGCTTTTATTGGCATACCCAAAGCCAGGGTCTTATCATGGTTTTCATACGAATTGAGAAAAATACCAATTCATTTGGGTATCGGTTATACTAAAAATAACAATTCAGAAGCCATATTTCCTGAAACCAATAGCCTGGATACCGCCCTTATAAGCTTTACCACCGGCAGCACGGGCATACCAAAGGCTGCCAAGCGAACCCATGGCTTTTTACGCGAACAGGCGAAAGCCCTGCTTGAAAAAATACAGCCGCAGGAAAATGATGTAGACCTGCAAGTGCTTCCTATAGCACTGTTGATCAATCTGGGATCGGGAGTTACCTCTGTGATTGCCGATTTTAAAGCTGGTAAGCCCGATAGTTTCAAACCGGAAAGGGCAATTGCCCAAATAAAGAAGCACCATGTAAACAGGATCATTGCATCGCCTTTTTTCATAAAACAAGTCTCACGCTATCTGATACGCCATAATATCCCTCTGCCTCAAATCAAAAAAATCTTTACAGGTGGCGCTCCCGTTTTTCCCTCCGAAGCATATGTGTATTTTCAGGCATTTTCTGATGCGGAAATAGAAATTGTGTATGGTTCCACAGAAGCCGAACCCATCAGTTCCATCAATGCAAGGGAGCTGGTAAATGAAATTTCTAAAACCAACAATGGTTTAAAAGTAGGCAAGCCCGAACCTTGTGCGGAAGTTAAGATTATACGGATTGTGGATGCGCCTATTTCAGTAAAAGCAGCGGAAGATTTAGAAAAATTAGAAGTCCAAGGGGGAGAGATCGGCGAAATAATCGTGAGCGGAAGCCATGTGTTGAGAGAGTATTATAACAATGAAGAGGCTTTACATGCCAACAAGATTTTCATAGAAGATACCTGCTGGCACCGAACCGGTGATAGCGGCTACCTTGACGAGCAACATCAACTGTACCTAACCGGCAGATGCAATACACTGATAAAATATCATACACAGTTTATTGCTCCCTTCATCTATGAAAACATATTTCAGTCATGGGAGGGTGTGGAGCTGGGTACCATTGTGATGGTAAATGAAAATTTAACGGCTGTCATCGAATTAAACGATCGAAAGCGAAAGAAAGCTGTATTGTCAAAAATCGGGGAGCTTGATCTGCCAATTCAGGATATCTTTTTTATAAAAAAGATCCCTCGCGATCCGAGGCATAACAGCAAAATTGAATACCAGGACGTAAGAAAGCTGGTAAAGAATTGAAAAATTTGCGCTGTCACAAACAATAGAGTAGCACCTTCATGACAAAAGTTAATAGTAAAAATAAATTAACCTTCAATATAGGAATGCTTAAGGTATATGGTAAACGTAGAACCCTTGCCTTCCTGAGTTTCAACTTCAATTCTTCCTCCTGCATTTTCAACCATTCTTTTGACAATATACAATCCGACACCCGAGCCTTCTACATGGTCATGCATCCTTTTAAACATTTCAAAGATTTTCTCTCTGTGCATTTCTTTTAAACCAAGGCCATTGTCCTGTACTTTGATAAACAGAAAATCATCTTTAACACCGGTTTCAATTTTAACAACAGGTTTTCTGTCCGGCGACCTGTATTTAATGGCATTAGTCAGAAGGTTGTTTACGATGCTTTTAAAATTAACTATAGAATAATTCAATTCCAGGGAAGAATCTATATCACAATGAATGGTGGCTCCGGAATCAGTAATTATGTTATTTACGGAGGATATCACCTCCTGAACCACTGCTTTAATGTTAAATTTTGAATTTTCCTCGTCAATATTTCGCTGGGTTTTGCTGATTTCGGTAAGTTCCTTTATTGTTTTTTGGAAACGGGTTATAGAAATCTCTACCAATGAAAGTAATTGACCGACTTCCGGCTCGACATTGATCGTCTCCTGTAAGCTTTCTTTAAGTGTGTAGATCAGGCCTTCAATATTGGATACAGGCGCTTTAAGATCATGGGATGCGGTATAAATAAAATTATCAAGGTCGTCATTGATGCGGACCAGCTCCTTATTTTTATCCTGCAATTCCTGGTTGTTATCTTCAATTTCCTGCTTCCATAGTTTCTCCTCCGTAATATCCCTTACCTCAATCACGGTCGCAATCGGGACGCCATTGCTGAAAATAGGACTCGCCGCACATGAGACAGGAAAAAAAGTGCCGTCTTTGCGTATAAACACATCTTCATGTGCACGGATATCAAAATTTTCCGGAAGGGCTCTGTCTATCGGGCATTCTTCCAGGGGATAAAAAGATCCGTCGGGGCGATGGTGATGAATCACATAATGAAGAGGCTTCTGTGAAATTTCTTCAAAAGTAAATCCTAACATTTTCTCTCCTGCAGGATTGATGAAGGTACAATAACCTTTGTCATTCATCATGAACAAAGCTGAAGTGGCATTGTCGGTGATGGTTTTGTTAAGCTTACTTTGATAATCTAAATCGGCTTTATTTTTAATTTCTTCTGTAATATCCTTTTGAACGCACACGAAAAGATTCTTATGCTCCAGTTTTAGCATGGAAATGGTGGTACGGGTAAAAAATGTACTCCCATCTTTTCTGACCTTTCTTAATTCTCCTTCCCATGATTTCTTTAGTTTTACCTCCTCCATGAGCGCATGAACCATCTTTTCCCTTTCTTCCGGAGGGTAGGCATATTCGATAACCTTGTTCTTCCCGATCAGCTCACCGGGTTCATAGCCAAACATGCTTTCTTCCGCAGGATTGGCATACAAAATCGTTCCATCTTCTTCAGTTAAAAGTACACCTTCATTTATGCTTTCAAGCACATGAGCTTGTAGTTTCAGATCTTCTTGTACCAATTTATGCTCGTGAATGTCCGTACAGGTGCCATACCATTTTATGATATTTCCGTTTTCATCTTTCAATGGTACTGCCCTTGCAAGAAACCAGCGATACGTACCATCGTATTTTCTTACCCGGAACTCGATCTCATATTTCTTTCCGGTATTTATACTTTTGGTCCATACTTCAAGAGTCCTGTCATAATCATCTGGATGAAGTGCCTCAGACCAACCGTTACCAATCACTTCGTTGAAAGTTCTTCCCAGGTATTCCAATGTAACCTTATTACAATAATCTAAAAGACCATCCGGACGGGAAGACCAAACCAACTGCGGCATAAAGTCCATGACAAATTCAAACTCTGTATTCAGTCTGCGTAACTCTTCATTGGATTTTTCAATATGAGCTCTGGCTTTTACCTGATCTGTAACTTCATTTCCAAAAGTGAAAATGCCGGAAATTTGTTGGTTTTCGTCAATCATTGGCTGATAGACGAAGTTGTACCAGGCTTGTTCCGGTTCTCCATTTGGTCCACGGTTTATCATTATAGGCACTTCTTTTCCCACATAAGGAATTCCCGTATTGTATACCTGATCCAGCAATTCTAAAAATCCCTGGCCATCTACCTCGGGAAGTGCTTCCCGGACGGATTTTCCTAATAATGGCCTTGAACCAACCGTTTTCTCATAAGCCGGATTAACATATTCATAAATATGTTCAGGCCCTTTTTGAATACATACAATCGCAGGAAGTTCCTTCACTACATTCTGGAGAAGTGATCTTTCCTCCTGTATGATTTGCCTTGCTTTTACATGCTCTGTAACCTCTTCGGCAACAACAGTGATGCCGACGACCTGACCATTTTTGTCAAATAATGGGTTGTATGCAAAAGTAAAGTAAACCGTTTCAAGCTTACCTCCGCGGTTTAAGGTACCGGGTAACTCTTTTCCGATATATGGAATACCGGTGGTTAAAACGCCTTCCAATAATTCTTCATAACCCTGTCCCTTAATTTCCGGGAGTACCTCAAAAAGGGGTTTGCCTATAATTGAATCCTGTACCCTGCCCCATATTTTGCATATAGCCTGATTGGCGTATTCAATAATAAACTGACTCCCTTTAAAAATTGCAAGTCCATTTGGTGCATGTTCAGATAGATTGTATATAATTCTCTGTTGCTCAACCGCATCCACTCGGTCTTGGTTTATTTTAGCTTCATCAACATTGGTTTGTTTTTCAAGATTACTCAATTTCTCCTGAGTCACCATTAGGTTGGTAATATCTTCGGCATGCTGAATGATGTATAGAATATTTCCTTCCTTATCTAATACCGGCAAATGTTCAGGGTTCCAGTATTTTTTTATAAATGTTCCGTCGGGGAGAGGTACATCGTACCGCTGAACGGCCATCTTATGAGGCTTCTTGTGTTTAAGAACATATTGGAGCGATGCATTTACATTGTAAAGACCATCATCCTTTGGGAGATCTGGATTTTGAGGAAAAGCATCGAATATGAATTTACCTACAATGCCCGCACGGGTAGTTTGCACCGCTTCCAGATATCTGTCGCTGGCATTGAGTATTATTAGCTCCCGGGACAGTATCAGGTATTGATTTGGTATCGTATCAAAAATGCTAAAATCAATTTTGGTGTTATCCTTCATCGTTAGTTCCTACGTTCTTCCAATATTTTGTCAAATAAATTAAGCTTTTCTTTATTTCCAAAACTAAAACACAAAGATGCGCAAGGATTGTTTTTAAAATTAAGCTTTAGGTATATATTCTGAAAGTTCTTGTTAAGGTCACTTTTCTGTTTCTCAGGTATAAGACAAAAGTATGGTAGCAAATCAGAAGTCAGTTTTATATTGGGGGCATGGTACAAACTATGGTAAACCCCGTGGTGTAACCAACAAAACATTTTTTTGTTTAGGATTAACCATTTAAGAATCGAAGTAAAATAGCTTTGGAATTTATAAGAAAACCATAATTAAAATGATTTTTTCGGCTCACAGTAGTTTTTGATGAACCTTCCGGGATAATGGTTTATATCTGTGAATTTTCATATATTTACGTTCAAACTCAATCCAGAAAAATGAATAAAATACTGCTTAACCTTTATTACCTTGTTTTGCTGACATTCCTGTCGATTAATCTGGGATATTCCCAAAAAGTACAGGTACTAAACAGCCCTGAATTTCCTCAAAGTAGCTCCCAAAAAATAATGAAATACCTGGGTGAGCATAAAGGGAAACACTACCTTATGGTGACCGGGAAAAAAAGTAATGCTACCAAATGGCAGGTATACGACAATAACTATCAATTACTATCCGAAAATGAGTTCAAAAACTCCGGAAGCAATAATATGCAATTGTGGGATATTGCCATTGCCGGAGATAAGTTCATAGGTTTTTACCTGAATATTAGCAAAACATATGATATTGATGTATATGGTGCTATGGTTGATCCGTCTACAGGTATTCCTGTGAATGAACCTGTAGAACTTTTAAAACTAGGGAAGGGAGGTTTTTTTGATTATGGCGACTTTTACCTTTCATTTTCCCCTGACAACTCCATGTTTGTTTTAGCAGCAGCCAGGCATAATGAAAC
>JBKBXU010000244.1:0-7361 GCA_046313675.1 Cytophagaceae bacterium | reverse complement strand
ACGCATTGCTTGCCAGGGTAATACCATTTTCCAGCCCAATTCAGCATGTCTTTTCTCAGAAATATTGTTGACAATTTAGGTTTATCTAAATTTTGATTTTGATTATTTTAAACTTTATATTTGTGTAATCAAAACAATTTTTTATACTGGATGTTTGGTGATGATTAGGTAAATCAAAAAATGCGTGAGCAAGCTTTTTAACTTTCTTATTTTCTTATTTATACTTTCTTATCCTATCAAGGTGCTTGTTGCGCAAGACCTGGATAAGACGTATGTTGGGAAAGTCATTGATGTAACTACCGGTGAGAAATTAGAAGGAGCTTTTATCAGAAGCATGGAAGATAGTACGCTTGCGGTAATTTCTGATAAAAAAGGAATCTTTTCAATCCAATTGCCTTCTCATTTTGAAGGCAAGGTTATAATAACTTTTATAGGTTACCAGCAAAAAGTAGTTCAATTAAACGAAAGAGAACCTACTTTGATACAGTTGAGCTTTCAAGAGGAGGTATTGGAAGAAGTAATAATTAAAAGCGAGGGCAAAAAGAAGGGGGAAACGCAATCTTTGTCCCGACAATATGTAGGAAAAGGCCTTTTGAGCCGCAACAGTTCAATGGGCCTGGGAACTGCAATTTCTAGAATTGATGGAGTTTCTTTTGTTTCTACCGGAGCAAATATTCAGCTTCCTGTAATACACGGCCTTTATGGTAATCGTATCTTGATTCTTAATAATGGTTTTAAACACGGTTTTCAGAATTGGGGAAACGATCATGCTCCCGAAATAGATGTAGCAGGTGCCGAGAGAATCACTATAGTAAAAGGAGCTGGAGGACTCAGGTACGGGCCTGATGCACTCGGTGGTGTGGTAATCGTAGAAAATCATCCGATGCCCCTTAATAAAAAACTGTATGGTCAGGTAACAAACAGCTACCAAAGCAACGGAAGGGGTTATGGAATTAATGCGAGTGCAGGACAGGGGTATAAGAACTTTAGCTATCATATAGGTGGAAACTATAACCGCATCGGTGACCGGCATACTCCCGATTATATGCTAACCAATACCGGTGCAAAATCTTATGCTTTACAGGCCGGAGTCCGTTACCAAAGGGGGAATTTCGATGTAAAGCTGAATTACAGCCTGATTAACCAGAACCTGGGCATTCTACGGTCATCTGTTGGAAGCAGCGGGCCTGCCCTGATCCGTAATTTTGAAGCAGAGCGGCCTTCGTTTATCAGGGAGTTTTCATACGATATTAATGAACCTAATCAAACTGCCCGACATCAGTTGGCTTCACTTTCTGCTAACTGGCATTATTCTGAAAATAGTTATTTAACCTTTAAGTATGCTCGGCAAGTTAATGAACGACAGGAGTTTGATGTAAGACGAAACTCTGAACTTCCCATTTTTGACCTTGATTTGATCACCGATGATTTACAGGCTGAGTGGAATCATAGCGTTGGTAAGAAGCTGAATGGGATCATCGGTGTTCAGACGTTTATCCAAAATAATACGAATAATCCGGGTACTAATGTAACACCTTTTATTCCCAATTACCGCAGCAGGAGGTTTAGTGTTTTTGGTATAGAAAACCTTAAATCAGGTAAGAATCTTTGGGAAGCTGGGATCAGGTATGATTTTGAAGAAAGTGTGGTAGGAGGAAGGGATAACCGACAGAATATTTTTAGAGACAACTTTAGTTTTTCTAATGTGACAACCAGCCTTGGCTTGGTTCGTGAGTTGAATAGTTCTGTAGTTTTCAGAAGCAACATTGGATCTGGCTGGAGACCTCCTAATATGGCAGAGCTATTCAGTTTTGGTCAACATGAAGCGCGGACCATGTTTGGCCTCTTGCGTTATGAACCTGATGAAAACAACAGAATAAGGGCCGACAGGGTGATACCTTTGCAAGAAAGCGGTGTTAAACCCGAGCAAAGCTACAAATTTATTAACGAGCTGGAGCTTCGCAAAGGGAAGCACCGGCTGAATGCATCTGCCTATGTAAACTACATCGGAAATTTTATCTTCAGCCGTCCAATAGGAGTTTTGGGTACAGCCAGAGGACCAATGCCCACATTTATTATTGATCAGGCCGATGCCTTATTCACGGGAGTGGATTTAACCTATTCCAGGTTTTTTACACCTTCATTAAAAGGAACCTTCGGGGCTAGTTATATATGGTCGAGGAATGTAGAGAGAGATGAACCGCTGATTAATCAACCACCGATTAACATCAATTACTCATTAAGCTGGCGGAAAACCGGCATCTGGAAATTAAGCATGCTTGAATTTTCTGTAGAGCCTTCTTATACCTTCAGGCAATTTCAGGCACCACGATTTATTAGTGTCAGAGATTTAATTGAAGGGAATGTTGAACTGGGTATTGGGGATGAAATATTTGATTTCCAACCTGCTCCTGATGGGTATTTTCTACTTAACTTCTTTGTAAGAGCTGAAAAAAACAGGTTTGCCGCTTCCGTGGAAGTTACAAATGCTCTCAATACCAGTTACAGGGACTACTTAAACCTTATGAGGTATTTCGCTGATGATTTAGGCAGAAATATAATTTTATCACTAACCTATAAATTTTAAACCATGAAGAATTCAAATAAGTTGGGTATTTTTTTACTGCTTGCTTTATTTTCTTTAGCTGCTTGTATAAAAGAAGACATTGCACCTCCGATAGAAGAGAATGAGGTTGAAGAATTTACCTACATTGAATTTATTTTTACAAACCAAAATACTCCCGGGGACGTGGTTAAAGGAATTTGGGAAGATGAAGACGGTTTTGGCCCTAAGGAACCGGTGATACTTCAGCATCCAGTTTTAAAAACCGGACAAACGTATATTCTTACCTATGTAATGGAAAACCGTTTGATGAACCCCGTGGAGAACGTGCTGGAAGAAATAAAAGATGAAGAAGATGAACACCAATTGTTTTATGCCTTTGATGAAAATGTTTTTGCTTCTCCTGTAGGTATAGGAAATATCCATGACCGAAATGGGGTAATCAATTACCTTGATTTTGATGAAAATAATTTACCAATAGGCCTGAAAACAGAATGGACAACTGGAGCTCCTGTTGAAAATGCTAAATTCAGAGCAGTTTTAGCGCATCAACCGGGAGTGAAGTCCGCCACATCAAGCTATGATAGTGATGATATAGACTGGGATATCACCTTCAATTTAACAATAGAAGAATAAAATTACTTTTAGAGAGCTCCTCAGGGTGCTATATATTCGTATTTTAGGAAAAAGGCAGAAAAGAAATCCGGGAGGCGTATGTTTTTGGACTTCTTATTTTTACAGGGTGATTTTAGGGATCAATTAAGAATATGACAAGGGAGTTCGAACCTCTTGCTCGCACACAAATATGTCAACAAAATTCTAGCTTATTACCAACTCACCCCTTTCTGCATAAATATATAATCTCATTTTTTGGCAAGGCATAGCGCTCAATTTTTTCAGCCGGGAGTTCCTGTACATAGGTTTCTTCACTTACGTTAAAGCCACCTTTTGTTAGCCTGTCTGCATAATCTCTGCCATAGGTTCGTACATGATCGTTTTGGCCGTAGGCTTTTTCTCTTTCTGCCGGCGTCACTATGCTTGGGTCTTCATAGGTGCTTTCCAGGCTCTCATCAATGGGCGATTGGATAATAGCCCAGCCACCCGGCTTTAGCACTCTGTTGATTTCTGACATGGCCTTAATGTCATCATCCACGTGCTCCATCACGTGATTGCAAAAACACACATCAAAGGTATTATCGTCAAAAGGAATTTGGTGAACATCCATTTTTACTTTTGCTAATGGAGATTCAATGTCGGCTGTTATGTACTCAAGGTTTTTCAGGGCTTCAAATCTGTCTATAAAGCAATGCTCCGGAGCTATATGTAGAACTTTGAGCGGGGCTGTAAAAAAGTTGGTTTTCTCCTTTAAGTACAGCCACATCAAACGGTGCCTTTCCAGAGATAAGGAACCCGGACATAAGGCGTTTTCCCTTGGGACTCTTCCATAGGGGAGGAATTTTCTGTAGGTTTTTCCACTAATAGGATCCTCAACCTTATTTCCTTTATAAAACAGGGCCATAAAGCCCAAGGCAAAATGACTGACCCGCTGAAGATATTTTCTTGGGACTTTACGAATAACTAAACTTATAATGTATTTCATCCGGTGAGGTTCTATATAGATTCAAATATATAGTAAAACAATTTTTTATTGGAATAATCCTGCCAAAAAGTAAATAAATTTACCAATTTCCGATATCAGTGTCTGAAAAATCATAAAATATGGTCTTGTTTGGCTTTGTTATGTCTTGTTTATATGTCATAATAAAGAGTTAAATGGCTGTTCTGTCTAAATAGTTTTTTTATTGATGCAGGACTACAACCTTCTTAAATGAATATCAGTAAAAACTTAATAATTTGATTTAATTGATTTTAAGTGATGTTAAAGATTGCAGGGATTTTTTTTGTGTGTAATATTATTTTGTTCTTTCCGGCTTTTGGACAGAAAGAAGATTTGAAGCTGTTGAAAAAGGAGGCGGAAGATTTTTATTATAATGAATATTACCGGGAAGCGCTTCATCTGTACATGAAGCTGGATAGTTTAAAGCCAAACAGTTCTGAAACCATGGCTCGTATCGGCATATGTTATATCAAAACTTCGCCAAAGCGACGGGGTATTGAATATATAAGAAAGAGTAAAGATGCCGGCTATTCCAAAGATGATATAGATTTCTACTATGCTAAAACTTATCACCTGGAACATGATTTTCAGAATGCCATTCGGCTTTATGAGATCAGTAGAAACAAAAGCAAGAACCTTAAAGATGACATTGAGCAGGAAATACAGAGGTGTAAATCCGGTCTTAATTTGATGGAAAGTCCGGTGGATGTTACCATTGAAAATCTTGGTGATGTTATCAATTCCGAATATCCGGAATATGCCCCGGTAATCTCTGCCAATGAGCAGGTGCTAATCTTTACCTCACGAAGGCCTTCTTCCACCGGTGGCCTTATTGATGTTGATGGTGGTTATTTTGAAGATATATATGTTTCCTATAGAGAAAATGGTGTCTGGACGAAGCCCGAAAATATTCCCGGAGATGTAAATACCCCTGGTAATGATGCGTGCATTGCCTTTTCGGCAGATGGACAGGAGCTTTTTGTGTACAAAAGTGATACTGTGAATACCTCAGGAGGTAATATTTATTTATCAGGGTTTAAGAATAATGCATGGTCTCTGCCTGAAAAACTTAATTCAAACGTCAATAGTAAAGGGTGGGAGCCAAGTGTCAGCATGTCTGTTGACGAAAAGTTGTTGTTCTTTACAAGTGACAGGCCCGGCGGTTATGGCGGAACGGATCTTTACGTTAGCTTACGGCAAGCGGATGGAAGCTGGGGGCCTGCAAAGAATTTGGGGCCCAACGTAAATACGCCTTTTGACGAGGATGCGCCTTTCATTCATGCTGATGGTAAAACTTTGTATTTTAGCTCCAAAGGCCATAGCTCTATGGGTGGTTTTGATATATTTACTTCTACTTTTTCCTTAGATGATTTCACCTTCTCAGACCCGGAGAATGTCGGATACCCTATAAATACTGCGGATGATGAACTCTTTTTCGTATGGTCTCCGGATGGTAAAAAAGGCTATTTTTCTGCTGTTCGTGATGATTCCTATGGTGATCATGACATTTACATGATTACAAGAAACAACATCAATGTTTCACTCATATTATTCAATGGTAAAGTAGTTGACAGAAATGAGAAGGCTATACCTGCCACGATTACCATAAGAGATAACGAGACGAACAAGATCGTGGCTGTATACGACAGCACCCAGTTTATGGGCAATTATACTATTGTGCTTGAGCCGGGTAAAAACTATGCAATTACCGTTGAGTCAGATAAATTTCTTTCACACTCTGAGAATGTCAATATTCCTGTCAACGGGTTTTATGACATCAAAAAAGACCTTGTTTTGACTCCTCTTGATAAAGGCGGTTTAATCGTTCTAAATAACGTGTTTTTTGATTATGGAAGTGCTGAGTTAAAGAAGGAATCATATTTCGAATTAGACAGATATTATGATCTCATTAGCAGTAATCCTGAGTTGATGGTAGAGATTGCAGGGCATGCATTTGATAAGGATACCCCGAAAGATAATCTTCAATTATCTCAAAAACGGGCTCAGGCTGTGGTTGAATATCTTGTGAACAAAGGCATTGAAAAAGAGAAGATGAGGGCTGTAGGATATGGCGACCGATTCAGGCTGACAGATGATGAATCCATGGAGGGAAGGATTGCCAACAGCAGGACAGAACTTATTATTATTGAAAACCTAAAAAAGAATCCCTCACCTGATCTGAAATCCAAAGGTTTTTATTTTGACAATACCGTTACCCGTGAAAATGATGTGATCGTAGTGAGAAGCAAAGGGGAAAATACATTAACGGTTGTGTCCAATAATACTTCAAATTCTGTCTCTAAATCTAGTTCAGAAAGTAGTGAAAAGGCCGCTCCTGCTCCGACGAAATACCTGACCAAAAAAGATCAGGATTTTTACATTCCCTTTGACAGCGTGGCTTACAAAAAAACACTTGCTTTGAGAGAAGAAGTTAAGAAAAAAGTGCAGACAGGTGTTCTGAAGCCGGTTGTAATCTCTGGAACGGTTAGTGACAGAGAATCCGGAGACAGGTTGGAGGTGAAGGTTCAGTTGTTTGATGATAAAGGTGTGATGCTGTCTGAATCGATGTCTTCTATGGAAGGGTCGTTTTCTTTTGAGGCCTTTACAGAAAAGGAAAGCTCCTACAGTGTGACAGTGAAGAAGAATGGGTATAGCTATCAGACAAAAGATGTAAAGGTGCCTGCCAATGGTGAAAAAGCCCAAACGGTAGCAGTGGAACTTGATATTAGAAAGTTAGAGAAAGGGTATACCCAGCGGTTACGAAACATCTATTTTGCCTTTGATAAGCACAACCTGACTTCTGATTCGTACAATGAATTGATTAAACTGGAAGGACTTTTAAAAGACAATCCTTCGCTTAAGCTGGAAATTTCAGGTTATACAGACAACAAGGGACCTGCTTCTTATAACAAAATACTATCCCAAAAAAGGTGTGAATCTGTCGTTCGTTACCTGGTATCAAAGGGTATAGATAAAGGTAGGCTGATTGCTAAAGGTTATGGGGAGGAATTTCCACTGGCATCGAATGATGATGAAGAGGAGGGAAGGGAATTGAATAGAAGGATTGAGTTTAAGGTCTTAAATGATCAACTATCGATGGGGAAGTAGGTAGGAAGAGGTAATAGGTAAGGGGTAATAGGTAATAGGTAATAGGTAATAGGTAATAGGTAATAGGTAATA
>JBKBXU010000243.1:0-7451 GCA_046313675.1 Cytophagaceae bacterium | reverse complement strand
GCTTTTTACAGGTAAATCCATGCAGGTGCTTCTTTTGGAAGCCGCCCTGACCTTCAGCGGACAAAAGAAACGCCTACCCGCCCAGGAGCTTTTTGAAACGGACGAGCGGATGCCGGAACTGCCTCCGCTGAGCAGCTTCAGCTATGAGGATGCCTACGACGAGATTGAACTACTGGGCTTTCCCTTATGTCATCCTTTTGACATGCTATCGAATGAACATAAAACCGGAATTACCATGCAAGAAATGCTGGCATATACAGGAAAAAAAGTGACAATGATTGGCTATTTTGTGACAGCAAAAGACGTTTACACCGTTCATAAAGAAATCATGTCCTTTATGCACTTTCTGGATCGGAACGGAGAAACCTTCGACACCACGCACTTTCCACCGTCCCTGAAGCGCTGGCCCCTGAAAGGCAAAGGCTTTTATAAACTGGAAGGCAAAATTATTGACGAATTCGGCCACCCAAGCATAGAGGTGGATTATATGGAGAAGCTACCGATGGCGAGGAAGGAAGTGATGGTAAGTGTTAAGTGTTGAGTGTTGAGTGGTAAATGCTAAACTATTACCAATATACTTAATATTAACAAGTTGATAAGTTAATTACAAATGGGTTAAAACTACGATAACTAATAATCCGGCAACTCAATAACCAATAAATTAATGTTAAATGTTAATGTCTTTTTTAATTTAAAACTTAACACTTAAAACTCAAAATTCGCTTTGCGTAACATTGTTCACATGGATTTGGACTCCTTTTTTGTCTCGGTAGAGTGCCTGGAGCATTCCGAGCTGAAGGGAAAACCGCTTATCATCGGCGGCCACAGCGACCGTGGTGTGGTGGCCAGTTGCAGCTATGAAGCCCGCAAGTTTGGCGTACACTCCGCCATGCCCAGCAAAATGGCACGCAAGCTCTGTCCCGATGCTATATGGTTGCATGGCGACATGGAAAAGTACAGTAAATATTCCCGCCTCATCACCGACATCATTGCCGGCAAGGCTCCAACGTTTGAAAAAGCCTCCATTGACGAGTTTTATCTTGATATCTCCGGATTGGATAAGTTTTTTGGCTGCTTTAAATGGACCGACGAGCTCAAACAATACATCATCAAAGAATCCGGACTGCCCATATCTTTCGGGCTTTCCCTGAACAAGCTCGTTTCGAAAGTCGCCACCAACGAATCCAAGCCCAACGGGCAGTTGCTGATACCATTTGGTACGGAAAAAAACTTTCTTGCCCCCATGCCGGTGAAGAAAATCCCCATGATAGGCCCCAAAACGGCAGAACACCTCAACAGCCTGGGCATTGTCACCGTATCTACCCTGGCCGCCATGCCGGTAAAGGTATTGCAGTCGCTGTACGGCAAATCCGGTCTTGTACTATGGGAACGCGCCAATGCCATTGATGAAACGCCTGTCATCCCGTATACCGAGCGCAAATCCATTTCCAATGAAACGACCTTCGAAAACGATACCATTGACGTAAAGATGATCCGCAATACCATTATCAAAATGGTGGAAGGACTGGCCTTCAACCTGCGTAAGGAGAACTGGCTGACAGGATGTGTTACGGTAAAGATCAAATATTCCAATTTTGATACCCATACCCGTCAGGTGAGCATCCCCTACACCTCTATGGACGAAATCCTTATAGACAAGGCCAAAGCCCTTTTCGATCAGCTCTACAACCGCCGTATGCTTATACGTTTGGTAGGCGTGCGCTTCAGCCACCTTGTTCACGGAAACTACCAGATCAGCTTATTTGATGACCCGGTCAAAAAAATCGGTTTCTACGAGGCTTTGGATAAAATAAGAAAGAAATATGGGGATGATAGTGTGGGAAGGGCTGTGTGAATAATTTTGAATTTTTAATTAATATCAGGATTAACATCCGCCAATTTAACATTTAAAACTTTTAACACTTAACATTTCCTTACCCCTGCCACTACTCTTCCATGGAAGCGAATGAGCTTTTTTTAGCTATTTGTGAGAAGTCCACATTGTTTTTATAAGAAATCCCTATTCCGGCACCAGGATACCAGTGGCCAATGGGAACTTCCTTGAAAAATATGAAATTCCTGTTCGTTTTACTTGAAAAGTCAGCTAGCTTGTCTGTACAATGTGAGTTATCGCCAAGAATAATACTCCTGTCTGTCAAAAACTTTTTTATCATTACGTATTCCTGGTATTCATACTCACAGGAATGGTCGCTATCATTGATAAATAAATCTATCTTTTCTGAAAATTTCGATAAACTGTCAAGGGAATCGCCATAAAGTATTTCACCAACTTCCTTATACTTACCGCTCAGTATATAGCCTGCTTCCGGGTTTATATCCGTTCCATAGTACCTACCTTCAAAACCCTCTTCTTTGTTCTTTAATAAGCCTGCACACAAAAGAATCGCTCCCAAGCCTTTGTCAACACCTGTTTCTACAACCACTTTTGGTTTCATGATCCTGGTAAAAGCATACCATCCCAATCTTCGCCCAAACCTTATTTCTTTATCCGCTATATTTTTAAATTTCGAATTGTCTATTGCCTCTGTAATCGTCGATTTTAACGTTTGATCGGATTCAATCTCATCAAAATACTGTAGCACTTCCTTATAATCCACCCTTGTTACAGCTGCAATGGTATGAGCCAGATACTTAATATTATCCGGACTTAAATGGTAGGTAAAGTTGGTATCTTCTTTTGAAGAAATCCCCCACTTCAAAACTTCCCAATATCTATTGTCAAAATATTTAGTTGCCCTAAAGATCCGTCTGATAAAATTCAACACCCAGATCCCTTTTAATAACCTTAATATTTTTCTAGTCATTTTTACTATTTAAAATTCAGGGAATAAAAATACAATATTACCCTTTAGCTTGCAAAACAATCTTATTTTTGAGCGAATCAATCCTGCCCCCGGCTTTAACCTTAACTGCTTAATCACAAACGATTGATTATCGTTCATATTTCATCCTTTTGGGGCAATAAAGTGGCATTAAAAGCTTTTCACCCTTTCCCCCACCTTGCTTTAACCCATTGCGATTGCTGTTCCGGTGAAAGGAATGTCCAGGCGAGGATGCGGCTGATTTTATTCCCATGTCCCATTGGGAGGGTTTTGATCTCTACAGCCTTAACATTTTCTAAAGCTTTATAGGCACTTTTGAGGTTGGCTTGCTTGGATATTAAGGTAGAAAACCAAAAACAGGAAGTAGAGAAGGCCTTACTTTGATAAATCATTTCTCGCACAAAACTTTCCTCTCCTCCTTGGCACCATAATTCATTCTTTTGCCCTCCAAAATTCAGCTTTGGTTTGGCGATATTTTTTTGGTTTAGGTTAGTTAATTTACGAAGTGCTGCAGATTGAGCTTCCGAAGCTGACGCATGAAATGGTGGATTGCACACAGACAAATCGAAACATTCATCCTTATGAATAATTTCGGCAAAAATATCTTTCCTGTTAGGCTGCAGTCGCACCTCCACCTGCCCATGCAAAGAAGGATTTTGCTCAATTATTTTAGCGGCAGAATTAATGGAAACAGGATCAATATCGGAGCCAATAAACGACCAGCCATACTCCCTAACCCCAACAATAGGATAGATACAATTGGCCCCTACTCCTACATCCAGACATTTTATCTGATTACCTCTCGGAATTTTTCCATTTGCGCTATTGCCCAGCAGATCTGCAATGTGATGAATGTAATCTGCCCTTCCCGGAATGGGCGGACATAAATAGCCCGCAGGAATATCCCAATAAGCAATATCGTAATAATGCTTCAGCAGCGCTTTGTTCAGGGTTTTTACCGCTTCCGGATTAAAAAAATCAATGGATTCATCCTTATAATCATTCAGCCGAACATACTGGGATAACTCTGGACAACTTTGAACAAGCTGCTTGAAATCATAGCGTGCCCTGTGCTTGTTCCTCGGATGCAAGCCCGGTTTTACCTTTGGATGTTCTTTCTTTTTCTGGGGCATTTTAAAAAGGCAATCAAATAAAGATGGCTTAATGATCTTAAATTTTGGGAAGCTGATTTTTCAAAGATGCTTCTTAAAAACAGTGAAAACTTCAAATAGCAGAAGAGAATGTTTTACTCATATTCAGAATGAGAAGTCAGGATTACAGAAAACCTCACATCTGTCAGATTTGGTTCTATATTAGTACCAGGTTCATAAATTAACGTAAATCCAGGCCTCAAGTATGCTTTCGCAATTTTCCCAAGTAACCTGACCGCTCTTTTTTTCACCTTATCCCCATTGCTATTTTCTCTCTCAATAATGCCAAGATCCCCTACATAAGTAATTTCTATAGAAAAGTTTTCCATAAAACAGAGTCCTTCTTCGCCATAATAATAAACAGCATACCTATCATTACCCTCACTATCAAACCCCTCAACAAAGGTTCCCGGAATAAAATTATTCAAAAAAACATCCTTATCATCCTCTGTGGGCATATATAATTTAGAGTTAGAGTACTCCAAATAAAAGTTGGGCAATGTAGGATCTTCTCTATTTTTTAAAAAACAGTTATAAACAATCCGATAATTATCATGGTCATTGGGATACTGCCATGTTACACTTGTATGAGTCAGTTTATAGTTATCTTTTCCATGCACATAAGCAAAGTCCTCCCCTTTATAGGTACCTTTGAAATATCCAGATTCTGTATCTAGTTTAGGAGGATTCGTTTCTTGTTCCTTTTTACACGCTGCAAAAACTAAGAAAAATACTGAAACCTTCAGTAAAAAAAATAGCGGTCGATTCATCATGAAATTATTTAAATCTAAATATAAGAACAAATGAGAGCTTTTCCGCATTACCTGTAAATACACTCAAATTAAAATACTTAAAGTATTTTAAGCTTGCTATTTATCAATCAACCTGTTCACTAGGAACACCTACTCGTTTTGACATACGCCAATTATGCATATTCTGTACCAGTTTCCCCAAGGGCGTAAGAAAAGAAAGAGCCAGTAAAGACATCGTCAGGTTGAACAATAAGTGGGCCATAGCACCCTGCAAATCAAGCATCCCCTGTCCTGCCAGAATAATGGCCAATCCTGTAGTCACAGAACTTGATTGTACCCATGGCGGTTACAAGCACGCCTGCCAGTACCCCTAAAGGAATGTTACTGGCCATGGCCAGCCATTCTACAAATTCTGCGCTGGCGCTAACCGGCTCCAGCGCCTGGCTTATCTGCTGCAGACTAAAAAGAATTAGCCCCAGATAGAAAATGGATTTTCCGGCAAGATTGATACGAAAAGGAACAATACTGTAATGTCCCCAAAACTAACAGATAACTTCCAAGATATTTCATTTTAAAAGCTACCAACCAGGCGGTAAACGTAGAACCGAGGTTGGCTCCAATCAAAACTGCCAGGCTGTTGAAAAAACCAATGACGCCCGAATCTACCAGAGCCACTGTAATGGAGGAAACCGCGCTGCTGGATTGGATAAGAGCCGTAAGCAAAGCTCCCAAAGCAAAGCCTGAAAAACGGTTGCCCGTAACTACATAGCAACTACTCCATATAGAGCCAATAAAATTATTCCTAAAATTCCTTGTTCAATTGGTTTGTGGTTTTTTAGCCATTGCCAAACAAAATAGCATCCACTTATTTCAAAAATGGATGCTATTAAAAAAATTAAAATTGTTTTTGTCATTTAGTTGTTGCAACTGTTTTACAGTCGCAATTTGTGTCGCAAGATGTTGAGCATTCCTTTTTGGCTTTGTTTTTTTGGTAGAAATGTAAAGCGAACAATATTCCTGCTATACCTAATGCTACAATTCCTATTTTTTCAAAATATGCTCCAAAAGCTGTTAAAGCTCCAATACCTGCCAATGTTCCTATGATTGGCAATGCACAACAAAGTCCACAGGCAATTATACCAAACCAACCAAATTTTTTATACCACTTTTTGTTTGAAGTTTCCATATTATTTTGTTTATAAAGTGTCCGAACTTATTTTTGAACTACACGAAGGTGTGCAAGAATTATTACCACATTTATTGCAAGTTCCTTCCGTCTTTTCTGTTTTACATTTGTCTTTGCTGCAACAATTTTTGATTGCTTGGCAAGAGGCGGCCATTGTGGCTATTGCCACGATTCCGATAATGGTTATTTTATTTGTCATAATTTATTTTTTTAATACGCCTAATTCTGTAAAACCTGTTTTTAATTCTGTCTTAATTGCTTTTGAGCCATAAATTTTTAGGTGTGTTGCTTTTTCGTTAGGTTCAAACTCTAATGCGAATGAAAAATTTGAGCAGCAATTTCTTTCAAAGTTTATGAAGTCTAAAAGTTGTTGTGAAAATTCCTTTGGTTCGGTGAACACAAAATCGTACCCATCTTTTAATTCAATAACTTCTTTCACTTTTAGAAACATTCCGTATTTACTTGTCAATTCGGCTTTTCGACTAACCATTTGGGATTCTGATAAGTTGCAAGAAGGTACCATTGCTTTCAATTTCGCACCTTCCGAAGTGGTGTCTGTTGATGTACTTGCTGAACATTTAGTGTCGCAAGAATTTTTACCACATTTTGGGCAAGTTGCATTGTCTGTTGTTATTTTACTTTCTTTTTTGCTTGTTGAACAATTTTTACTACAGCTTGTTTTTGATTTGTCTCCAACACAACAACCTGCTGTTTGGCTGTTGCAAGATGAGAATGTAAAAACGGCTATCGCCATTAACATTACTGATTTGAATTTTGTATTCATTTTTACTTTATTTTTAAATTACATTTGCAAATGTAAACAGTGGAGTGTAGTCCACTGTCAAGAAAAAAGTAAAATAAATTTTCAAAAATTATGTTAATAGGCGAAATTGTCAATAAAACAGGGCTTTCCAAAGACACAATTCGCTTCTACGAAAAGCACAAACTGATTAGTATAAGCAGAAAAGAAAGACGAGAGAATAATTATAAGGAATATTCAGAAGAAGTTTTGAATAGATTGTTTACCATAAAACGCCTGAAAGGGTTCGGTTTTACGCTTAACGAAATTGCTGAATTGTTAGATATGATTGAGTATGACGAGGCAACTTGTGGTAACGTCAAAGATAAAATTTCGGATAAAGTCAGTCTCCTCGATGAAAAAATCAAAGAATTGATTGAAATTCGGTCTTTGCTCATAAAAGGTGTGTCGAAATGTGAAACTGGTTGTAGTCCAAATAATGCACTTCAAAATTGCGATATTTTGGTTTCGGATTAGTCTGTCGGTTTGGATTCTCTACGCTTGCAGGTAACGTATAGTGTATGTGGCGTGGGGCGTTTTTAAAGCAGTTCTCTATCCCACGATGCCGAACTAAGATAAAGAGAAACAGCCTGACTTACAAACTGAACCGCCCCATGACATATACACAGTGTTGAACTAATCCGCCAAAAGGCGGAAGCTGAAGGGTTACCCCAACTTCCTTTCATATCTTTGACGATCAAATAAAACTATCTCAAGTTA
>JBKBXU010000242.1:0-7457 GCA_046313675.1 Cytophagaceae bacterium | reverse complement strand
TAAAAATTTTAAAGTTTTTTTAGAAATGTATTGTATAACCTTATGAGTGAACATAGGTTCAACATCGTAAATATAATGTTTTCATAGGCTAAAGTCATTAATTTGCTTATGGATGTAAAAGTATTAATACTTATAATTATTTCAAAATATTATTCTGTTTTTAAGTTGCAAATTAGAATTTATTAAAATTTTATTTTGATTAAATTTTAATTTTGAAATTTTATTCTGTATATTTGTGTCATACTAATAAAGGGCTAAGTACTATGAGTAAGGTTTGTAATTTAATGTTCTGTGAAGTTCTTCGAAGGAAGTTCTGTTGTTGTTGTCTTTTCCGGTAAAAAGAAAGGTCAATACATTACATAAACACAAACTTAAATTAGAAACATCATGAACACTCTAACAATAGAAAAAACGGTAGTTAAAAAATCTGAAAAGCTAAAATTTCAAACTCATTATCAGCTTGCCAATTTTTTTAACAGTCAAAATCTGGTTACTGAAGTAAATCTGTTAAATTCCGACACGGAAGATCATGTTTCTGATGAAGAAACTACTTTGATACGATTCCGTGTGTGGGATAACTATTTCAGTTATGCCTTCCTGAAAGGTATTTTTTCTTTTGGTGGTAAACCAAAGGGCCTGGTCATATATAATAATAGGTATAACAAAGATTTTTTTATTCATTATCAGGAGGAAAACCTTGATGAGGTTCTTCAATATTTTGAAAAAATATTTAGTCAGCTTAATAAAGAGATCCAATACCGTGCATATTTGTCAAAGAAGATTAAATTGGAGGCAGAATATGAAGAAGAACTTAGTAGATTGTTGCAGGCTTAGCCTGTAACAATTCTACTGTTTTATTTTTGTAAAACTATACCTGCCCTCTATAGGCAAATGGTCAGAATACTTGTTGTTGTTCACCACTTTAAATGATTCTGCCTGAATTCCTTTGCTGTAAAATTGTTGATCTATACGTATAAAGTATGGAAATTTATTATACGTAAAACCAAAGCCCTTTCCAGTCTCTTCAAATGAGTTTGTAAGTTTTCTTTTAATGAATTGGTATGTGTAAGAGTAGGGAGTGTCGTTAAAGTCTCCGCATACGATCAATTTATGGGGGCTTGCATCTATAAACTCTCCAATCGTTTGGACTTCCTTATTACGTTCTTCAAAGCCATTTTTTAATTTTTCTGCAATACTGTATGTGTTGTTTATTATACTTGATGGGTTTTTGATGCTAGTGGATGAATCAATGCGTATTGACATGGATTTCATGTGGATATTTAGGATTCGGACGGTATCCGAGTTTATTAAAACATCAATGAATACCCCTCTGTTAAGGCTGCTGTCGCCAAAAAATACTGCGCCTCCTTTTAGAATAGGGAATTTACTAAAGGTGATTATGCCAAAAAAGCCCTGGTGAGAGCTTTTTTTAATAGGATTGGTATAGTAGTATGGATATTCACTTTCCCTGATTTCATCCAGAGTAGATTCAGCGACCAAAGCATCATTATTATAAAACTCCTGAATACAGAGGATGTCAGATGAGATATTACTACTAATCCAGTTTATACTTTCTATGGTGGCAAGCGTATCTTCAATTTGGTGCCAGCGGTAATAATTAAAGGTGCCAACATTATAGCTGCTCACAGAGAATGTATTTTTAGATTTAATACGAGGGGAGCCAAATCCATATGTTTCTTTAAATTGGCTATACGAAAATATCAAAACCACTAAAGGGTATATGACATGAATAGGCCGGTACCATAGTTTTAAAATTACTAATAAAATATTAACAATAAGTATTACGGGGATACTCAGATACATAAAGCCAAATATCCAATGCGATGGTAAGAAGTATCTTTGAATAAGAATCACCGTCAGGGAAAATATGCATATAAAGAGCGTAATAAGAGGAAGTTTTTTTTTCATTTTAGTTTAGCGTGCTGCTGCATCTATTTTATTGGATAACTCTTTTTAAAGGCTCTTGTCTTATTTTTAATGTTTTTCCAGAAAACAAGGAGTATCCTGCTAAATAAATTGAAGACTGGTTTTGTGCTTTTATCTTCACATTAGTTGATTTTGCTTTGCTCAAGCCAACGGGACAAAAAGCAATCATAGACTCTGTAATATGTCCCTTCTTCTTCAATTTCCTTGTAGATCATTTCTTTATTCAATAAAGAGTCAAGAGCCCGTTGCACATTCGCAGCAGTTCCCACATTGTGTTCAGAGAGAAACTTTTTGGAGGTGGGTTTATATACTTTATCTTCTTTTGCTATAGCAGCCAAAAGAGACCATTGTATCGATGTCAACAGGTTTCTATACTGGAAAAATATATGCTCTTGTTCTTTCAGGACTTCAGCACACTTTTTACGGGTTATTTCTAAATCAATTTTGTTTTCTACCGAGGCAAACAAACGATTGCATATTACCTGGGTATAGTAGGTGTGCATTTTTGAAAATTCAAGAATAAATTCTATTGCTTCTTTACTAATTGCTTTTTTGTATCTATCGAATAGTGTTTTTATGTATTCAGCATACTTTTCCTGATCAATTTGACCCAGGTATACAGCCTGAGTGCTAGAGAAAAATGGTCTTTTGCTGTCATTGAACATTTCCGATAATAAATGCTTGTTGCTGCCACTAAAGATGAATTGCACATTTTGCAATGGTTGAATGATGGTTCTCAACAAAGCCTCTGTATTTTTCTCCGGGTAGGTGGATATTTGCTGAAATTCGTCTATGGCGATCACTGTTGTTGTTTTTTGCTCTTCAAGAAAAGTAAACAGGCTCATGAGTGATTTTTCATATTGGGTTGATCTGGAATATTCGAAGTTCACTTCCGGCAAACCTGTAAGAGGGTCAAAGCCTATTGTTGGTCGTAAATTTTTGATTACATTCATCAATCTTTTTCCAACGGTGTTTGAATCCGGGAATGCCTGCATAATCGCCGCTGCTACTGAATTGGTCATATCCCGTAGATTTTGGCTGGCATAAATATCCACGTATATTGTTTTTATTTTTTTTGATTTATTCAGATGATAAAAACAATGATTAATCAAGCCGGTTTTTCCCATCCTTCGTATGGAAAGGAGGGTAGAGTTAACGCCATTGAGGGCATTGGACGATAGTCTGGATGTTTCTTCTTCTCTGTCGCAGAAAAAGTCCGGTCCATAGTAACCGCTAAGAAAAAATGGGTTTCCAATTTTCATTAGACAAATATATTAAAAGTATTATACAATATGCATTATACATTATGTATAATTAAAATTCTATGCAGGTTTGGTTGTAGTTAATCCGTTTCGCAAATCATCTTCTCTTTTGATGATGTCAGCAAGAGAATTATTTTTAAGAACACGAACAGTTTCTTCTCTTACTTCGCTCATTACATTACGGATTCCGCAGGTTTCTTCATCCACACATTCCTCACAGCGTTCGTAGTATTTATAACTGACGCATGGTAACAATGCTATAGGCCCATCAAAAAGTCGGATTACATTGGCAAGATTTACATCTTCCGGGTTTTTTATAAGATAATATCCGCCACCTTTCCCTTTTTTTGAGTTCAGGATACCGGCATTTCTTAGCTCCAGAAGTATGGCTTCAAGAAATTTCTTTGGGATTTTTTCAGTTTCTGCTATATCGCCAATTAAGATGGGGCCATTTTGATATTCTTTTGCAAGTTTTATCAAGGCTTTAATGGCATATTTGGTTTTTTTTGAAAGCATTTAAACTGTAATATCTATCAAATATAAGGTTTTATTAAAATTTAAAAAATGAGCTAATATACTTTTAGTTAAATATGGCCCTAACGCTGGAAAAGGTATATAGGATTAAATATGCTATGTGCTATGCTTCCCAAAGCCCCATAAGAGAATTAAATTTTATTAAAATTACGAAGTTTAATTTCGGTTAATTTTCTTTTGGTGTTTAGGGCAAAATCCCCTTTCATCATCCAGTCGTAATAGGAGGGGTCTTTCTTAAGGACATCGCAAACTTTCTGGCTTTTATATTTTCCGAAGTTAAATATTTCTTCACCTTCTTCATTAAAGGAAATTCTTCCGGCCAGGTCTGCAAACTGTGAGGCTGTTAGTTTATGTAAAGCATCCATATCGTTTTGAATAGGAGTACTTTCTATGCCTTTTGCATCTTTGATTACGCAGTTTTCATAGCGCTTAATCTGTGCTTCCAGCACATCAAGTGTTGCCAATGTATCTACCTCAGCGCTATGGGCTCCGTCAAGCTCTTTTCCGCAGTAAAATTTGTAAGCTGCAGTTAAGGTACGAGGCTCCATTAAATGGAAAATTCTTTGGGCGTCTATGATTCTTCTGTTACAAATGTCAAAATTAATATCTGCACGCAGGAATTCCTCTACTAATACAGGCACATCAAAGCGATAAATATTAAATCCACCTAAGTCGCATCCTTCAAGAAATTTTTCAAGTGAAACGGCAATGCTTTTGAACGTGGGTTTGTCTTTAACATCTTCATCATATATACCATGAATTAAACTTGATTCTATAGGTATAGGAATGGTAGGATTTACCTTGGTCGTTTTAATGATCCTTTCGTTGTTTGGCATTACCTTAACAATGGAAATTTCCACAATACGATCTGTAGTGATGTTTGTACCTGTTGTTTCCAGGTCAAAGAATGCAAGTGGTTTTTTCAGGTTAAGGTTCATAGGAAAGGATAATTTCATTATTTATTTATTAACGATTTTTTTTGCAAATTCTTTGAAATCTAAACCATCAAAACTTCCGGATGTCATAAAAAGGAGGTTTTTCTTATTCCAGTCTATGGTTAAAAGGAAGTCCTGAAGCTTAGAACTGCTGGTGAAGACATGCAAATTGGGATGGTTAAATGCATTAATAACTTCCTCAGTAGATATTTGCTCTAATTTTTTATGTTCGATGACTTCAGGATTGTAGTAAACAACAGATGTTTCTGTGCCTTTAAAACAATCCTTATATTGGGAAAGAAACTCTTTATTCAGGCTGCTGAATGTATGCAATTCAAATACTGAAACTAATTTTCTGTCAGAAAATTGTTTTGAAACAGCATTTGTAGAGGCCTTAAGCTTTGATGGTGAATGTGCAAAGTCTTTAAAAACAGTAGTTGCCTCATTTTTCTCTAAGACTTCCAATCTGTTTTGAGGACCTTTGAAGGAAGGAATCGCTTTATAGAACATGGCATCTGTAATACCAAGACGTGCGCACACAGCTTTTGCTCCGCTCAGGTTGTTCATGTTATGCTTGCCGAAAAAATCTACAGAGAATTTGCCTTCAGGAGAAATAAGGTAAGTTACTCCGTTTTTGATTTCATGATCATGTACACCATATTCAATGCGCTGAACATCTTCTCTTTCTTTTCTTCCAACAAGGGTTGCAACGTCGTCATTTTCAGGATAGATTAATACACCTGCTTTGCGGGAAGAATCGGCAAAAGTCTCAAATTGTTTAACGTAATCATCAAAGGTTGGATATACGTTGATATGATCCCATGCTACTCCATTTATTAAACCAATATGATGGTTATAGTGTAAAAACTTCGGCTTTTTATCCAGGGCTGAGGAAGGATACTCATCCCCTTCAATTATAATAACAGGTGCATCGCTAAGTTTTACCATGGTTTCAAATCCATCTTGCAAAGCGCCCGCCATATAATCAAAAGATTTCTTGTGATATTGGAGAACATGAATGATCATAGAAGTGATGGTTGTTTTACCATGACTTCCGGCGATCACCACTCGTTGTTTTTCCTTTGATTGCTCAAAGATGTATTCAGGGTAGGAGTATATTTTTAGCCCTATTTCTCTGGCTTTAACAAGCTCAGGATTATCCTCTCTGGCATGCATTCCCAAAATAACAGCGTCCAGGTCGGTAGTTATTTTTGAGGCATCCCATCCCAATGATTCTGGAAGTAAACCGTATTTACTCAGACGGCTTTTCGATGGTTCAAATAGTTCATCATCAGATCCTGTTACATGGAAACCTTTTTGATGCAGGGCCAGTGCCAGATTGTGCATAGCACTTCCTCCGATGGCTATAAAATGTAATCTTTGTTTTTTAGCAGACATTATCACGCATTTTACCCTTGCAAAAATATAATAAATATTATCAGCAGCAAATTTGTATTATGAACCATTATGATTCTCATTTATCATTTACGCAAATGTTAATAACATGGTGAATAAATAATGAATAACTAAAAACAGGAAAGGCTTCTTCGTGCTGAAAGTTTTTTCCTAAATTTGAATATGGATAATGATAAGCTACCTGCCAGAAAAGTTTCAAAAAACAGAAATACCTTTTATGAATTAAATCAGCAGATGGGGAAATTGCCCCCTCAGGCTACGGAGGTCGAGGAAGCAGTACTCGGTGCATTGTTATTAGAAAAAGATGTATTGAATATTGTCATCGAGATTCTTAAACCTGAGAGTTTTTACAAAGAGTCACACCAGTTAATTTATAAGGCCATTGTAAGTCTTTTTGACCGTTCTGAGCCGGTTGACATTATTACCGTAACTCAGGAGCTGAGAGGTCTGGGAGAATTGGAGAAAGCAGGAGGCCCTTTTTATATTACCGAACTTACCAATAAAGTCAACTCGGCAGCCAATATTGAATTTCATTCCAGAATCGTTGCGCAACAAGCCATAAAGCGGGAATTAATTTCAGTGGCTACAGAGATTCACAGAGAAGCATATGAAGACACAACGGATGTGTTTGAGCTTTTAAATAAAACCGAACAATCCATCTATTTAATATCGGAAGCTAATATTCGTAAGAACTACGCCGATATGCGAACCATAATGCATCAGGCATTGAATGAGCTTCAGTCTAAAAAAGATCAGGATGGTACGCTTACAGGGGTTCCAAGTGGATTTACGAGTCTCGACCGGCTAACCTCCGGATGGCAGAAGAGTGACCTTATTATTATGGCTGCTCGTCCGGGTATGGGTAAAACAGCCTTTGTTGTTTCTGCTATGAGAAATGCCGCCGTTAATTTTAACATACCTGTGGCTATTTTTTCTCTTGAAATGTCCTCAGTACAGCTGGTTAACAGATTAATTTCTGCCGAAGCAGAGCTTGAAAGTGAGAAAATAAGAAAAGGTAATCTTGAAGAATATGAGTGGCAGCAATTGCATCATCGTATTCCTAAACTGACAAATGCTCCAATATATATAGATGATACAGCAGCACTTTCCATCAGGGAATTACGGACAAAAAGCCGGAGACTGAAAGCTAAGCATGATATTCAGATGATTATTATTGATTACCTTCAGCTTATGTCCGGTGAAGGCAATTCAAAAGGAAGTTCCGGAAACAGGGAGCAGGAGATTGCTGCCATTTCAAGGGCTTTGAAAAATCTTGCCAAAGAACTTGAAGTACCCGTAATTGCACTGTCACAGTTAAGTCGTCAGGTAGAAAGCCGACCTGATAAAAGACCACAACTTTCCG
>JBKBXU010000241.1:0-7505 GCA_046313675.1 Cytophagaceae bacterium | reverse complement strand
GCCCGGCAAAAAGAAAAAGAATAAACCACTTTCCAGGAACACAATCAAAATTATGATCCAGAAACCTCCATGTTGTATAAGATACTCAGGATTAAGCATTGTGTAAAACCACTCCATGATAATTTGTGCTACCTTATGAATAGCGGCTCTATAACATAAATCTAACTCTATTTAGTTTGCCAAATATGCATTTTATTTAGTAAAAAACACTGATTTTAATCATTAATAGATATGAGCAAACTAAGCCTGAATATGTAAGGTAATTTTTAACTTGCAGAGAGATTTTTTATATTAAGCCAATTAATAGATTGCGTGTTTTTCAAATACATATAAAACTAAAAAGAGCTATTACCACTTGAATTTATAAGACTTTCATTAATTTTAAATTTCGAAAGTTCTATTATTGCACAAAGAACATTACATTATGAAGCCAAAAAAAATATTAGTACCTACTGATTTTTCTAAGAATTCTATCAATGCCCTGGAGTACGCCGCCAAACTGGCTGAGAAATATAAAGCCAAAATTATATTATACCATATTTATCAGGCAGTTCTTATTAATACTGACCTAAGGAGAAATAAAGTTACTTTTGACATTCATGAGACGGAAGATGTAGCGAAGGAAAAACTGGAAAAGCTTGTAAAAAACATCAAGAAAAAATGTCCTGACATATCATATACATACAAAATAGCCAAAGGAACCGCCACAAAAGAAATTAATAAAGAGGTCGTCCAAAACGACATAGATATGATCGTTATAGGTACTCGGGGTGCCGGAGCCATAGGATCGCTATTCTTTGGAAGCTTCGCTGCCGAAATTATCGAACATGCCCCTTGTCCGGTACTGGCCATCCCTGAAAAGGCCGAATTCACCAGCTTTAAAACGGTGGTTTTTGCTACAGAATTTAACAGAAGGGATATTTCTTCATTGGCAGCACTTTCCGTTTTATTAAGCCCATTTGAATCAACCATCAAGGCTTTACATGTAACTGATGACCCATCTGCTAAAATGGAAAAAATCATGCACTTTGAAAAAGAGGTAAAAGAGCGTACAAAAGGAGATAACATCCACTTTGAGTTAATCAACAATGATGAATTCCTTGATGGCCTGTTCTCTTACATTGAAAAATCAAACGCCGATATGCTTGTAATGAGTACGCGTAAACGTAAATTTCTGGAACGGATTTATGACCGAAGTATGACAAAAATAATTGCCTATCAAACCGATATCCCTCTTTTCGCTTTACATTCAAAGGAGTAATATTTCAGGAGCTGATCGTTTTATACAGCGCCTTATTTTATTTTGCCAGTGCATCTATAAGATATTCCACCGGAAATTACTTTAAATATATAGTCATCTTTCTCCAGCTTCGTATTATCGCCATCTAATGAGAAAGGATATGTGTCAATTTCAATAAATAAATCAGCACGGCTTTTTAAAAAAAGTGCACCTTCAAACTCCAAAAAAACGCCAGTCATTATGAATGAATAGTTCTTGTATTTCACTTCTATATATTCCGGCTTGTTTGTGTTTTCAGGGATTTTGAAGCCCCCATTTGTTGCTTTTATAAATACTGTATCCGCATTATTAGCATACTTCACTATAAACGTAAAATTACTGTCAATAACTGGTTCTTCTACATTGTCGATTTTAATCAAAACCCTTCTACTGTCTTGACTAAAAACATCCATATGTATAAAAAAGAACAATAATATAAAAACCCATCTAAACGTGTCCCTATGCACAAATTTTAATTTCATAAACTATTCAATATGGTATAATAATCCTCATTTATTGAACACGCACTATAAATAATATACCCTGTTCATTTCAGCAGTTTCACATTCCAAGGCATAAGTTTCAAGGATTTTATTTTTAAACACCTCGGAAACATCCGGCTCCCCATGATTTAAAAAGATCACATTTGGAAGTTTTTTAAATTCCCCTACCCAATCTAGCAATTCTTTCTGATCACCGTGGCCAGATAACCCTCCTATGTTCCTGATCTCGGCTTTCACTTCATAGAATTGTCCATGAATTTTTATTTCTTTGGCTCCCTCCACCAAAGCTCTCCCCCTAGTGCCCGCAGCCTGGTATCCGGCAAGCAGGACAGTATTATCCGGATTCCCGATCCATGCCTTAAGGTATTCCAAAACTCTCCCCCCCGTAATCATCCCACTACCGGCAATGATTATTTTATTTTGTACAGCATTTATAACCTTCCAGGTACTTTTTATATCCCTGATCATGGCTACCTTTTCCCGCATATCATTTATTTCCTCATCATCTAAGCGATGGGCATCATGGTATTTCAATAAAACCTCCGTTACATCAATGGCCATGGGACTGTCAAGAAACACGGGAACATTCGGAATCTTATTCTGCTTTTTCAACCTATTAATTCTTACAAGGAGATTTTGAGCCCGTTCGACCGTAAAACTCGGGATCACCAGGTTCCCTTTTTTCCGAAGGGTATCATTAATAATCTCCGCCAACTCATCACTGGGTGAAGTTGGGGGGTGAATTCGGTTACCATAGGTAGATTCCAAAATCAAATAATCAGCCTCGCCTCCACGGGCATTATGATGAAGGTACATAGGGTCACTCCTTCCAATATCGCCTGAAAAAACCAGCTTCTTTCCTTTACACTCAACCTCTATAAAAGCTGAACCAAGAATATGTGCACTATGGCGAAAACGATATTTAAAATCCGGGAACAGTTCACACCATTCATCTTCCTTCTTCACCTCAAACTGACGCAGGCTTTTTTCCACATCACTGGTAGTATAAAGTGCAAGAGCCGGATGATGTTTGGAGAAGCCCTTTCTGTTGGCAAGTTCAGCCTCTTCTTCCTGGATTTTTCCAGAGTCTAGTAAAATGATAAAAGCAATATCCCTTGTGGGCTCGGTGCAAAACAATTTGCCCCTAAAACCTTTCTTTACAAGGACAGGAAAGTATCCAACATGATCCAAATGTGCATGGGTGAGTAGAACTGCATCCAGCGTAGCAGGATCCACAGGAAAGTCATCCCAGTTTTTTAACCTGAGTTCCTTTAAGCCCTGAAAAAGGCCACAGTCGATTAAAACTTTGTACTCATCTGTTTCGATTAGGGCTTTGGAACCTGTCACAGTACCTGCCCCTCCTAAAAATGTAAGCTTTACTTCTTCCTTCATTGGAGAAATTTTGTGAAAATATCTTACAATTTCAATTAACCTTGCTAGTTTTATTATTCTACAAGGAAATAAATTTTGAATAAAGAAACACATCCATCTCTTAAAGGAATAAAAGCCAGCTTGATAGGAATTATTGCAAGCCTGTTCCTGGCTATTATTAAAGGGGTAACAGGAATTATAGGTAACTCTCAGGCGATGATAGCCGATGCCATAGAATCTGTGGCTGATGTGTTCACCTCAATTATTGTAATTATCGGGCTTAAAGTATCTGCGAGAGAACCTGATGAAGACCACCCTTACGGCCATGGAAAAGCAGAGCCTATAGCAGGGATAGTCATTTCCATGGCACTTATTGCTGCGGCCATTTATATATGCATTTCAAGCATCAAATATATAATTACACCACATGAAACACCTGAAAGCTATACCTTACTGGTATTAATTATCGTAGTAGCTATTAAAGAGTTATTGTTTCGATACGTTATTAAAATAAGTACTGAAACCAATAGCAATGCCATTAAAGCAGATGCCTGGCACCACCGAAGTGATGCTATTACCTCCATAGCAGCATTCATAGGAATATCCATAGCTCTTATAGGAGGTGAAGGTTATGAAAGTGCCGACGACTGGGCAGCGCTATTTGCAGCAGCCGTCATTTTATTTAACGCTTATTTAATATTTAAGCCGGCCTTTGCGGAAATCATGGATACCGCTCCCCCATTTGAAATGAACCAGGAAGCAAAAAAAGTAGCTTCAGAAATTAATGGAGTACTGGGTCTGGAAAAATGCTTTGTCAGAAAAATGGGATTTGAATATTATATAGACCTGCACGTAATTGTCAACGGCGACAAGAGCGTAAGAGAAGGACATGATATAGCCCATAAGGTAAAAGATGCAATCAAAAACGCCGACCCCAGGATTAAAGATGTGTTGGTTCATATTGAACCGGAAGATGAGTTGGAGAAGTAATATTAAAACCATTAAATGCCATCTCAAAACATCTCACTCATTTGTTTTATCGACGAAAATTCTTTTGACTTTCAGCTTTTTTAATTATTTTGAACGACATTTTTATACTTTTCCCCTATAAACTATGAAAACACTATCGAATATTATTTTTAAAAAACTTATAGCTGTTTTTGCGGTGTTATTTTTTACCATTAATGCTTTTGCCCAATCCGCCGCTAATGACCCTACTTTCAATCCCATTGATATTGGCTTTGGTGACGGATTCAGCAGTATGGTAAAATCCACAGCAATTCAGACAGATGGCAAAATAATAGTAGGGGGAGCATTTAACTCCTTTAATGGAATTGTAAGAAATTATGTTGCCCGCTTAAATGCCGATGGCACGCTTGATGCTTCCTTTAATCACAGTACAGGGTTCAATAGTACAGTTGAATCCATAGCTATCCAGAATGATGGTAAAATACTTGTAGGGGGATGGTTTTCCTCCTATAATGGGACTGAAAGAAATGGAATTACTCGCCTAAACACAGATGGTACACTGGATACCTCCTTTGACCCCGGCACAGGGTTCAATAGTACAGTTGAATCCATAGCTATCCAGAATGATGGTAAAATACTTGTAGGGGGGTGGTTTTCCTCCTATGATGGGACAGAAAGAAGCGGCATTGCTCGCTTAAACAACGACGGATCGCTGGACACCTCCTTTGATCCCGGTACAGGTACAGATGACCTTTACGACGAATTGGTCTCAGGAAGCATTAAAGCAATTTCCATTCAAAGTGACGACAAAATAATTATAGGAGGAAGTTTTCAATATTTTAACGGATTAGAAGCAAATGGAATTGCTCGACTAAATACCGATGGAACATTAGACACCTCTTTTGACCCTGGCACAGGCATTTCTGCGGGTGTTGAGTCCATAGCAATTCAGAGCGATGGTAAAATACTTATAGGGGGAACTTTTACCTCCTATAACGGAACAGAAAGAAATAGGATTGCACGATTAAATGCTAATGGAACTGTGGATCTCTCTTTTAATCCAAACTCGGGGTTTGACAACACAGTCAAATCTATCACGATTCTGGATGACGATAAAGTAATTATAGGAGGACATTTTACCTCCTATAATGGAACGGGAAGAGACAAGATTGCAAAATTAAATGCCGATGGAACATTAGATGTTTCCTTTAATCCTGGTACAGAGTTTAACGGCTCGGTCAATTCTACTTCCATTCAGAATGACGGCAAAATACTGGTAGGGGGGCAATTTACCTCCATCAACAGAAGGGAAAGAAACTATATTGCCAAATTAAATGCCAATGGTACACTTGATGCCTCCTTTTACTCTGTTACAGGCTTTAATGAGGTAGTCAATTCAATATCTATTCAACCTGACGATAAAATTATTGCAGGAGGAAATTTCTCCTCCTTTAATGGAACCGAAAGAAACAACATAGCCCGCTTAAATGCCGATGGCACATTGGATGCCTCCTTCGACCCCGGTTCAGGGTTTAACGGCCCAGTCTGGCCCACAGCCACTCAGGGTGACGGAAAAATATTGGTAGGTGGCGAATTTTTATCTTTTAATGGAACAGCAAGGAACTATTTTGCAAGATTAAACCCCAATGGCACATTGGATGCTTCCTTTAATCCCAACGTTAACGGTGAGGTATATGCAATAACCATCCAGAGTGACGGAAAATTGCTAATAGGCGGAAATTTTACCATTATCAACGGAACTGAAAGAAACAGGATTGCCCGCTTAAATACAGATGGCACACTGGATACTTCTTTTGACCCTGCGAACGGATTTAACAGTCCAGTCACTTCAATATCTATTCAAGATGATGGCAAAATGATAGTAGGGGGAACTTTTACCTCTTTTAATGGAACAGGAAGAAATTACATAGCCCGCTTGAACGCCAATGGCACTCTGGATACTTCCTTTAACCCTGGCTCAGGTTTTAACGACTGGGTCTGGTCCACAGCAATTCAGAATGATGGCAAAATCATAGTTGGAGGTAGTTTTACTTCATATAGGGGAAACTATAGTAATCATATTGAAAGGATAAACATTGATGGCACTAGTGATTTATCCTTTAACCCGGTAAGCTTAACATATAATAGAGCATTTAACAATTGGGTCTTTTCAACAGCAATTCAGAGTAACGGTAAAATAATAATAGGCGGCAGTTTTACAGCGTATAATGATCAAGGTAGAAATTTTATCACAAGATTAAATAGCAATGGCTCACTAGATACCTCTTTTGATCCAAATACAGGATTTAATGGAATTGTCTATTGCCTGGCTATTCAGAGTGACGGTAAAATAATAGCTGGAGGAAATTTTACCTCCTATAATGGTATCGGGAGAAACCGAATTGCAAGAATAATGGGAGATCCAATAGAGCTGGAAGATCCTGAAAACCCTGAAATCCCCGAGGAACCTGATAATCCGGAAGAGCCGACGGCTTTAAATAATAAGTCATCTGAGTCAATTAAAATTTATCCAAACCCGACCGAAGGCATCATCATTATAGTGCTTACTGAACCTACTAAAAATTCTCAGTTGCAGATATATTCCGTCATGGGTGTTTTAGAAACAAAGCTTTCATTACAAAAAACCTCTGTTCAGAAAGTAAGCCTCGAGGAGCTTAATTCCGGCATGTACATTTATAATATTATACAGGATGGAGAAATCAAAAGCAGGGGAATGCTAAAGGTGAAATAATTAAAATATCATCCCGAACGTAGTGAGGGATCTGTCAGTTTAACCAGCAGATCCTTCGCTGCGCTCAGGATGACAGTATAACTACTCCAGTGATGACATAACAGCCCTACAACCCACTCTCCAACACCTTACGCTCTATTTCATCCAGATCCAATTCTCCTTGTTTTTGGAGTTCCTCTGCCGCATTGATATTTTGCAAGCCTTTCAGCAAGGCATCAGGATTGAAAGAAATACTATCTATTCCCTGCATAACCAGAAAGCGGGCAAATTCAGGAAAATCACTCGGTGCCTGTCCACATAAGCCTATTTTCTTTCCAGCTTTATGAGCAGCTTTTATTACCATGCTCATCATTTTCTTGGCTGCAAGGTTATTTTCATCAAAAAGTTCGCTCACTGTAGAAGAATCCCTGTCAATACCCAATGTCAACTGGGTCAGGTCATTGGAACCAATGGAGAACCCATCAAAAATCTCTGCAAACTCCTTGGCCAAAATGACATTACTGGGAATTTCTGCCATGACATAAACTTCCAGCCCATTCTTACCGCTTTCCAATCCAAACTCCTTCATGGTTTCCAATACCTTTTTGCCTTCTTCCACTGTTCTGCAAAATGGGATCATCAGTTTGACATT
>JBKBXU010000240.1:6908-7554 GCA_046313675.1 Cytophagaceae bacterium | reverse complement strand
AGTGGATTTTTCAATAACAATGTCATTGTCCACTTTGCTTTGCATCAATCGTTTGTAGTGGTTGTAAACCGCCACCGACATAACCTTTTTTGCCTCATCCTGGCCTACCACATACTGATCCAGAAATTTCTTCATTTCTGTAGGCTTAACCAGGTTGAATTTTGGAGATGCATTTTTATTTTTGATCTTGGTCTCCTCTGACAATATCTGCTGAGATTGTACAATACATCTGTCGCATATATGTGCATGAATTCCTGAAATCATTAAAGAAACATCCTTTTTGTTTCTTCCACAAAATGAACATGTAATAACTGCCATTAATAATATTTTCTTAAACTAATTATTTTTTCTTTTCCAATACCTCATCTATAAGGCCATATTCTTTAGCCTCAATTGCTTTCATCCAGTAGTCTCTGTCAACATGTTTTTCTATATCTTCAAGAGATTTTCCGGAGTGGTTAGCCAGAATTGTATTAAGTTCTTTTTTTAAGATCAAAATTTGCTTGGCGGTAATTTCAATATCTGAAGCCTGTCCCTGAACGCCACCCAATGGTTGGTGTATCATAATTCTTGAATGAGGAAGCGAGGATCTTTTTCCTGCTGCTCCTCCGGCAAGTAAAATAGCTCCCATAGAAGCAGCAAGACC
>JBKBXU010000240.1:0-6898 GCA_046313675.1 Cytophagaceae bacterium | reverse complement strand
ACGTATTGCATAGTGTCGTAAATTCCAAGACCAGCATATACAGATCCTCCAGGGCTGTTTACATAAATAAGAATATCTTTTTTGTTGTCTGCAGATTCCAGAAAAAGAAGCTGTGCAATTACAACATTAGCCACATAGTCATCTATGCCGGTTCCTAAAAATATAATTCTGTCTCCCATCAGACGAGAAAAAACATCTATAACCGTTGCCCTCATTTGTCTTTCTTCAACAACGTTAGGCGTCATATTACTTATTCCCGGCACAGACATACTTTCAATATGATTGACATATTTGTCAACAGTTGTACCCGAAATGCCGTGATTATGAATGGCATATTTTCTAAATTCGTCTCTATTCAGCATAAGCAAAAATTTTTATGTCAAAAATATTTTTTTAGTAATAAATATAAATACAAATTATACAAACATTTGGTTTATACAAAATGAAAAAAGTCCTTTAAAAAAAGGACTTTTTAATTATAGTTCCTGAATAGCTTTTTTAAATCCTTCTGCGTCTGTTTCTTTTTTATCAATTTTGACTTTTTCTCTCAGAAGACTTATGGTTTTTTCGTTATAAACCTGGTCATAAACCCTGTAGTAATTTTTACCTTCCTCTTGTTGCAGGTAATTTTCTGCCACTTTGTTGAGGGTTTCATCCATTTCCTCACCCATTGCCATATTACCAAATTGCTGCATAAACAATTCCTTGGCCTTTTTTACTACATCATTGTATTCAACTTTAAGCTCATTATCCTTGCCAAGTTGATTTTTAATAAGCGTCCACTTTAATTCTTTTATGTAAGAACCAAACTCCTGTTCAATTTGCTCTTTGGTGAATTTTCCCTGATTGCTTCTGTAAAGCCAGTCTTTAAGGAATTCTTCAGGAAGCTCTATTTTTGTTTTATTTACCAGTTCATCCTGAATTTTACGGTCAACAAGATATTCACTTTCTTTGTTGAAATTTTCAGCCAAAGTATCTTTTAGTTTCGTTTTAAATTCCTCTTCAGATTTTACAGCATCCTTACCAAAGATTTTGTCAAAAAACTCCTGGTCAAGATCCGCAGGTTTAGGGCGATTGATATTACTTACGGTAAATTCAAAGTCTCCATCCTTACTACCAGCTTCCTCCTTGTTAAGTCCTGTAATTTCCGCAATTACATCAACATCAGAAAATGCTTTATTTAACTTGAAGCTGATTTTATCTCCCTTTTTTACTTCTGTAAATTTCTTAGCTTCACCTTTTTCAATTTTGGATAGAGGAATAAGTGTCGTAGTGGTAAATTCACCATTTACTTCTTTCAAGTCTCCATAAACGGAATCACCTTCCTGGCTTGTTTCAGGATTGTCCATTTTGCCATATTGTTCCCTTAGGTTATCAAGAGTTTCCTTGATGTCCTTATCTTTTACAGAAACGTTATAATGAGTAATGTTTATTGAGGAAGGGTCAATTGTGAAATCAGGCACCAAACCTACCTTATAATTAAACTGAAATTCCTCCTGGTTATCCCAGTCAATTTTTTCAGCCTGCTCTACATCCGGTAATGGATCTCCAACTATAGGAAGTTTGTTTTCTTTAATATATCCGCTTACAGACTCTGAAAGAAGCGTATTTATCTCCTCTACCATTATACTCTTTCCGTACATCTTTTGGATCAAAGAAGTAGGAACTTTACCAGGTCTAAAGCCTTTGATGCTGGCTTTTTTGCTGTACTCTTTTAGTTTTTCAGCTACCTTAGGTTTGTAATCATCCTGTCTTAGGTTGATTTTGATGGTGGCATTGGTAGTGTCCTTTTTTTCTAACGTGATTTCCAAGGGAGTTCAAATTTTGGGTGATACCATTTAAGTCAAAAAACCCTCAATGCCTTTTCAGGTATTGAGGGTCATTGTGCGGATGGAGGGACTCGAACCCCCATGCCTCGCGGCGCTAGATCCTAAGTCTAGTGCGTCTACCAATTTCGCCACATCCGCTTTTTTCTACCATACTCTAACCTTGATTACTATAATTCCGTTCTCAGGATTTGCAGATATTTTCTGCCTCTTGGTAAAATTGAGTTGCAAATCTAGGAAAAAATATTTATTTGCAACTAATCTTTGCAAAAATATTTTTAGGAATTTTTTAATTGCATAATTGTTAAAAGTTTGAATACTCAGGTGTAATTTTGTTGCATGCAGACGATCGATCTCGAAAAGGAAAATAAGGAAATAATCCGCAGATACAGGAAACTTTTAAAGCTGGCAAAGCCTGTTTTAAAAGATGATGATGCGAAAATAATTAAAAAAGCTTTTTATACTGCTTTACAGGCTCATAAAGATATGCGCCGGAAGTCAGGAGAGCCATATATTTACCATCCATTGGCTGTTGCCCAAATAGCCGTTGAGGAAATTGGACTGGGCACGACCTCTATTGTAGCAGCCCTTCTTCATGATGTGGTTGAGGATACGCATCTTGAGCTTCAGGATATTCAAAGAGATTTCGGGACAAAAGTTGCCAAAATTATAGATGGGCTAACAAAGATTTCGGGTGTGTTTGACCATGGCTCATCACAGCAGGCAGAGAATTTCCGGAAAATGCTCCTTACTCTTTCTGACGATGTAAGGGTAATACTTATAAAACTTGCTGACCGTCTTCACAACATGCGGACCCTCGGCAGTATGCCAAGGGATAAACAATTAAAAATTTCCTCTGAAACGATCTACCTTTATGCTCCTTTGGCGCATAGGTTGGGCCTTTACACAATTAAAACGGAGCTTGAGGACCTATATCTTAAATATACGGAACCTGAAACATACCGAAGCATTGCTCAGAAAATAAAACAAACCCGGGCAACACGGGCAAAATTTGTTAAAGATTTTATTAAGCCTATTCAAAATTCGCTTGAGGAGGCAGGAATGGAATTTATCATCAAAGGACGTCCTAAATCAATTTATTCCATCTGGAATAAAATGAAAAAGTCTAACGTGACTTTTGAAGAGGTATACGATCTTTTTGCTATTAGAGTAATTTTGAATGCTTCCTTGCAAACAGAGAAAGCGGTTTGTTGGAAAGCTTACTCGATTGTAACAGATTATTATAAACCAAACCCGGATCGGTTGAGAGATTGGATTAGCACGCCTAAAGCGAATGGTTACGAATCTTTACATACCACCGTGATGAGTAAAACAGGGCAATGGGTGGAAGTGCAGATCCGTACCGCAAGAATGGATGAAATTGCTGAAAAAGGGTATGCCGCTCATTGGAAATACAAAGAGTCCGGAGTAACTAACCCTGAAACAGGCTTAGAAATGTGGATACGTAAAGTAAGGGAGCTTATTGAACAAAATGACTCATCCGCTCTTGAATTTATAGATGATTTTCGGACAAATTTATTTAATGAAGAAGTTTTTGTCTTTACTCCCCGAGGCCATCTGAAAATTTTACCTCATGGAGCAACAGCACTTGACTTTGCTTTTGAAATTCATACGGACATTGGTTTGCATTGCCTGGGGGCTAAGGTTAATCAAAAACTGGTTCCTTTGAGCTTTATACTTAATAATGGTGATCAGGTGGAGATTCTGACATCCGTAAAGCAAAAACCCAGTGAAGACTGGCTAAAATTTGTTGTAAGCTCCAAAGCAAGAGCCAAAATAAAGGATGCTCTTAAGGAAGAAAAAAAGATTATCGGCTCCGATGGGAAGGATATTGTTATTCGTAAACTGGCTCAGATAAAGGAAACCCTTAACAACGATACAATCAATCAGCTTTTAACCCATTTTAATCTTAAGACACCGCTAGATCTTTATTACAATGTAGCTAAAGGATTAATCGAGCCAAAGGATATTAAAAAGTTCAAAGAAGAGAAGGAACAGAAAAAGCAGGAGAAAAGAGAAGAAAAGCACGTTTTTGAAAAGAAAATCTCTGGACCGGACTCCGATATGCTGCTCATTGGGGATGATATGGACAAGATTGACTATAAGCTTGCCGCCTGCTGCAATCCCATTCCGGGTGATGATGTTTTTGGTTTTGTTACGGTTAATGAAGGAATAAAAATTCATAGAACCACCTGTCCCAATGCCATTGAATTAATGTCAAATTATGGCTATCGAATTGTAAAGGCCAAATGGACTTCCCAAAAACAACTTGCTTTCTTAGCCGGATTGCGAATTATTGGTGCCGACCGAGTAGGTATTATTAATGATGTTACAAGGGTTATTTCAAACGAGTTGAAGGTAAACATTCGTTCTATTACCGTTGAGACCAAAGATGGAATGTTCGAAGGATCTATCATGTTATTTGTTCATGATACCAAACATCTGGATAAATTGATTATGAAACTTAGTAAAATACCCGATATAATAAATGTTGTGAGGGTTGATTCTTAAAATTGTTGCCTGCTTAATTTTTCTATATATATTTGTATAATAGCTTTCTGATATGAGTTTAAATGAATCAGTCCTTATTGAGGTAAAAAAAATATTTACAGCTTATCTGGAAAACAAGGAGTTAAGGAAAACTCCTGAACGATTTGCCATTCTTGAAGAAATCTATTCCAGAGAAGGACATTTTGATGTGGAATCACTCTATATCAGTATGAAAAACAAAAATTACAGGGTTAGCAGAGCTACTGTATATAACACATTGGATATTTTAGTTGATTGTGATCTTGTAAGTAAGCACCAGTTTGGTAAAAATCTGGCCCAGTACGAGCGTTCTTATGGCTTTCGCCAACATGACCATTTAATCTGTACTGAATGTCATAAGGTAATGGAATTTTGTGATCCCAGAATATATAATATACAAAAGATGGTCGGAGACCTTTTACATTTTAAAATTCTTCACCATTCGTTAATTTTGTATGGTAACTGCACAAAGATTGATTGTGAAAATAAACCCAAAAAAATAAAATGATCTATACTGCCAGAGAACAGGACAGCACACTTTTTATCCACCTTAAAGGCGATCTGATAGGAGAAAGCAATGGAATGGAGCTTGTCGATCTTGTAAATGATAAAATTAACAAAGCCATTGTGTCTTGTGCTATCGACTTGTCAGAAGTCAGGTATATGAACAGCAGTGGTATTGGAGTTTTAATTACATTGCTCACTAAATTTAGAAATAAAGGAGGAGAGGTAGTGCTTATTAATCCTTCTGAGCAAAT
Source organism: Cytophagaceae bacterium (assembly GCA_046313675.1). Lineage (GTDB taxonomy): Bacteria > Bacteroidota > Bacteroidia > Cytophagales > Cytophagaceae > JBKBXU01. The sequence continues at coordinate 1,764 of JBKBXU010000240.1, read as the reverse complement.
CAAAAAATTATTAATTATAACCAAACTGAATGCAATATTCATTATAGTGGATAGTGAGCAGGAGGCATTAAATAAACTAAAGAAATAATTCAATGGCGGTAGATGTATTGTTAGGTTTACAATGGGGAGATGAAGGGAAAGGTAAAATTGTTGACGTATTAGCACCTAATTATAAAGTTGTAGCAAGATTTCAAGGGGGGCCAAATGCAGGTCATACACTTGAATTTGACGGAATTAAACATGTTCTTCATCAGATTCCTTCCGGAATTTTCCGTTCTGATATAAAAAATATTATAGGAAACGGCGTAGTGCTTGATCCGGTTGTTTTTAAAAAAGAAATTGATGGATTGGCGAAATTCAATCTTGATTTCTCCAAAAACCTGTTTATCTCAAAAAAGGCTCAGATAATAATACCATCTCATCGTCTTTTGGATAGAGCTTATGAAAATTTTAAAGGTCAGAATAAAATTGGGTCTACTCTGAAAGGAATAGGGCCAACTTATCAGGATAAAGTTGCCAGGTGTGGTTTAAGGGTAGGTGATATTGTTTCAGAAAATTTTGAAGCAAAATACAGAAAGCTGGTTGATGCTCATAAGACAATTCTTGATTTTTATGAATTTGATTATTCAGAGTTGGTTGAATTAGAAAAAGAGTTTTTTAGTACAGTAGAGTTTCTAAAAGGCTTTAATCTGATCGATAGTGAGTATTATATTAACGATTGTATAAAAAATAAGGAGTCGATACTTGCTGAAGGCGCTCAGGGTTCTTTGCTTGATATTGATTTTGGTTCATATCCCTTTGTTACCTCGTCAAATACTATGACTGCGGGAGCTTGTACAGGGTTAGGTATATCTCCTGGCAACGTTGGAAAAGTGTATGGAATATTTAAAGCGTATTGTACTCGTGTAGGGGGAGGGCCTTTTCCTACCGAATTGGACAATGCCGAAGGCCAGACTTTGCGAGATAAAGGAAATGAATATGGTTCTACCACCGGACGTCCCAGACGCTGCGGATGGATTGATCTGCCTGCATTGAAATACGCAGTAATGCTCAATGGTGTCACCTCTTTATTAATGATGAAAGCAGATGTTTTAAATGAGTTTGAGGAAATCAAAGTCTGTACTCATTATAAACTAAGCAATGGTGAAATTATAGACAGACTTTCTTTTGATGTAATGGAGAATCCTATTGAGCCTGTTTATAGAACTATGAAAGGCTGGAACACTTCATTGAAAGGTTTTGACTCTTTTGATAAGCTTCCACAAGCACTACTTGATTACGTGTCTTTCCTGGAAAGTGAATTAAATGTATCCATTGAGGTGATTTCTGTAGGGCCTGATCGTACACAAACAATTTTAAAAAATCCGCTATTTGCCTGATAGTAATGCTGATGTTTTTTCTTGAGAAAAACATCAGCATTACTTGAGAAAAAAACCTACATTAAGTTTGATTAGAAATAATATTCTTTTACTTTTGTACTCCCAATTCAGCAAGGGGCTGACGAAAGACAGAAGGTCGAAAAAAGTCAGAAAAAAAATTGAAATTTTATTTGGATAGTAAAAAGACTTAACCTACCTTTGCATCCGCTTTTGGGAGGTAGGTTTGAAGAGAAAGAGAAGGCAGGCTTAAAAAGCTGAACTTTCAATAAGAGTAGTTGGATAAACAGCCTTGACAAGTAGAAAAAAGATTCAGAAAGCAGTTCTGAAAAAAATAGATTGAAACAGTGAACTAAGACAGGCTTAATAGATGTTATATTAAAGTGCC
>JBKBXU010000239.1:0-7554 GCA_046313675.1 Cytophagaceae bacterium | reverse complement strand
TTTCCTCTGCGCAAAGCTTGTCCTATTTTAACCAATTACCGGATCACAGGCAAAATGTACACAACCTGAGTTTAGAAGATCTTCAGATCGAACAATATTATACTCACTTGATCAAAAGCCGGATATCTGACATTAGCCGTATTTCTGACCTAACCGAAGAAAATGGTGTAAGGCGGGAAGTTAACGCCTTCATAGATGTAATTAACATGAAGGAAAGCTTGGGACTTATCAGGACAAATGTTTTTCGATCTCTTGTTTCAAATGAATTTCATCCGGCCGATTTGAGCCTAATGGCTGCCAACATGGGTGCTTATGAGATTTATCGTCAAAGCCTTATTGCCGTTGCTCCTCCCCAGATATTTGATTATTATAACCAAGCCATAGCCAACGATACGGTTTATCAATCATTTCAGGCCATTGACAGGCTAATGAGTACAGGCTCTTTGGAAAAACTTGATTTATCAGCAGAGCAATGGTTCTCTACCGTCAGTTTTACAATGAACAGCCTTATGAATATTCAGAGCCATAGCATCTCCTATATTAGGAACACCTTAGATGCTAGCCGCGAAAGTCGGGAAGCGGTGATTTTTACCTATCTCTCAATTTTGGCCGCCGTTCTTATACTTGTGATCCTGTTCTCAATTTACATTATAAGAATGATCTCTCTGCCCCTGCAAAATATTAAAGCGGCTGCTGACAAAATTTCCCTCGGCGACACCAATGTGAGCATTCAGGCAGAATCCAAAGATGAAATCGGAGACCTGGCACGATCTTTTAAAGCATTGGCCAACAACACCCTCCAGCTTAGCCGTGTGGCTGATGCCATTGGCTCAGGAAATTACGATGTACACGTTGAGATCCGCAGCCAGAAGGATCTCCTGGGAATGTCTCTTCTCAAAATGAAAGAGAATTTGAAAAACCTTTCTGTCAAAGAAAAAGATAAAACCTGGCTGCTCACAGGTTCCGGACAATTTAATGACCTGGTAAGGGGAGAAAAAGACCTTGGAAAACTATCCACAAAAATAATCAACCACTTTTGCTCGTACTTACAGATTCAGATAGGAGCAATATACATCCTGGATGATTACGATAAACTTCGCTTATCTGCTACCTACGGCTTCAACATAGATCAGGTGACAAGCAACGTCTTTGACCTTGGTGAAGGCTTGGCCGGACAGGCCGCCTATGATAAGGAAATAAAGTACATTGAAAACATCCCCGATAACTACTGGCAGGTAAAATCCGGTCTTATAGAGGGAAAACCACATTCCATTATAGTTTACCCTTTGCTTCATGAAAACCAGGTTTTGGGGGCATTCGAGCTGGCCAACATGGAAGAGTTGAGCGAGCTACAACTAAACTATATGGATCACCATATGGATCGTATAGGAATGGTCATTTCCAATGTAAAGGCAGACCTTAAAACTGCGGAGCTTCTTTATCAAACCCAAAATCAGGCTGAAGAAATGGAAGCCCAGCAGGAAGAGCTCCGGCAGATCAATGATGAACTAAAAGAGCAAAGCATGCGGCTTCAGGCATCTGAAGAAGAGCTTAAGGCAAATCAGGAGGAGCTTCAGGAAAAAAATGCTGAACTGGAAGAAAAAGCTAACCAACTGGAAGAGCAATACGAGTCCATTAATGGGAAAAACAAGGAGCTGGAAGAGCTAAAAGAAGCTCTTCAGCTAAAAGTGGAGCAACTTCAGGTGACCGGCAAGTATAAGTCAGAGTTTCTTGCCAATATGTCGCATGAACTGCGTACACCACTCAACAGCATATTGATACTGGCAAGAATCTTGTCTGAAAATAAAAATCAGAACCTAAACGAAAAGCAGGTTGAATTTTGCGAAATAATACAAAAGTCCGGGAAAGAATTGCTCTCTTTGATTAACGAAATTCTTGATTTGGCTAAAATAGAATCCGGGAAGGTCGCTCTTGAGCTATCCGACATCAAGCTTTCTTCACTAATAAGTGAAACTCAATACCGAGAACTGGCAAAAGAAAATGATATTACGTTTAAGTTAGCTATATCAAAAGATGTACCTGAGGAAATACATACAGATGCCTTCAGGCTTGAGCAAGTGTTAAAAAACTTACTTTCCAATGCCTTCAAGTTTACCAATGAAGGAGGGCAAATTGCACTGAACATCTTCAATGCACCTAAAACAAAGAAGTATTTTAACCCCGAGTTAGTTCAAACTGAAGAAATCATTGCTTTTGAAGTAAAAGACACCGGAATAGGTATCCCTGAAGAAAAGCAAAAACTGATCTTTGAAGCATTTCAGCAAGCCGATACATCTACCAGTAGAAAGTATGGAGGAACGGGACTAGGGCTTTCCATAAGCAAAGAACTCGCCAACCTATTAGGAGGAGAAATCCAGCTTGAAAGTACCCCCGGAGAAGGAAGCATATTTACGCTCTACGTACCATCAAAACTAACCTCTTATAAAGCACCGGAAAAAGATATTTCTGAAGCCCAAGTGCCAATTAAAAAGAAAGAAACCCAACATTTTATAACAATTCCAAAGAATGCAGAGCCAAGCCCTGTCCGGGAAAGCCCTATAGGAAATTCCGAATTCAAGGCCAGCGACCGGGTAATTCTGGTTATAGAAGATGACGAAAATTATGCCGGGATAATTAAAAATCTTGCCAAAGAAAAGGGGTTTAAAACCTTGCTGGCTCACACAGGAGAAGAAGGCTACGATTTAGCAAAAAGATACAAACCTGACGCAATCCTGTTAGATATAAACCTTCCTAAGATGAGTGGTGTTGAGGTAAAGAAAAAACTTGACAGCCATCAGGAGCTGAAAAATATTCCAGTCCACATAATGTCAGGAGAAGACAAAGACTCCATAACCAAACATTTGGGCAATATTAATTTTCTTCAAAAACCGGTAAGCATTGAACAATTACAGAATGTTTTCCAGCAGATCGCAAGTATTAAAAAAGAACCGCTTCAGAAAATTCTTATTATTGAAGATAACGCTGTTCAAAACCTCTCAATCAAAGAATTGCTCAACTCCAGAGACATCCCTTCTGAATCTGTTTTTTCAGGAAAAGAGGCGATGGAAAAGCTTAATAAAGAAACTTATGACTGTGTAATTCTTGACATCAATCTGCCGGACATAAGTGGCTTTGATCTTCTTCAAAAGGCAAAAGATTTGGAACGGTTAAAAGAGACCCCCTTCATCATCTATTCCGGAAGAGATCTGACCCGGCAGGAAGAAAAAATACTAAAAAAGTATTCAAGTGCTATAATTGTAAAAACGGCAAACTCTTACAAACGTCTGCTGGATGAAATTGGCTTATTTCTGCACAGCGTTGAAGGTCAACTTCCCAAAGAAAAAGAAAAACAGTTTAAGCTTCTTAAACCACAGGAATTACTATCGGGCAAAAAAGTATTGATAGTTGATGACGATATTAGAAATATATATGCCTTATATAATGTTCTGGAGAGTCAGGAAATGGAAATTATAACAGCAGGAGATGGGAAAGAAGCCTTGGAGGTTCTTGAAAAAAATCCTGACACACACATCATTTTAATGGACATTATGATGCCGGAAATGGATGGCTATGAAGCAACGAGGAGAATCAGGCAAAACCATAAAACCAAAAACATCCCTGTTATAGCCATTACGGCTAAAGCAATGAAAGGTGATAAGGAAAAATGTATAGACGCAGGAGCTTCAGACTATATATCCAAACCTGTGGACATTGACAAACTATTGTCTCTTATGAAAGTTTGGTTGTATGAAAGTGCCAGAAAGATATTATGACAGAAATTGACGAAAGCTTATTAGACGAACTTCTTGATTCAATAAAAGAAACCTACGGCTATGATTTCTCAAACTATTCAAAAGCCTCGGTTACCCGTAGGGTAGCACGCTTTCTTGAGCTTAAAAAAACCAGTGATTTAAAAACATTACGAGAGAAAATTATTGCTGATGAAATGTTTTTTGAATCATTTGTAGAAGAGCTGACCGTCAACGTCACAGAGATGTTCAGAGATCCCAGCTTTTACAAAAGTTTTAGAAATAAAGTCCTACCCCAGCTTGCAACATACCCTCATCTAAAAATTTGGGATGCAGGATGCTCTACAGGAGAAGAGGTTTATTCTCTGGCCATCGTATTGCAAGAGGAAGGCCTTTATCAAAAATCTAAAATCTATGCTACCGATATTAACCAGAAAGTGCTGGCTCAGGCAAAGGATGGAATTTACCACATCTCACTTCTAAAAGACTATACGGCAAACTATATACGCTCAGGAGGCGAGAATTCATTCTCTGATTACTATACCGTAAAATACAACCACGCCCTGTTCGACTCTGAGTTGAAAAAAAATCTTATATTTTCAGTTCATAACCTGGCAAATGATTCCTCCTTCAATGAATTTAACCTGGTAGTCTGCAGAAATGTATTGATTTATTTTAACAAAGAATTACAGGAACGTGTGATTGAGTTGTTTCTAAATAGTCTATGCATGTTCGGATACCTGGTTTTGGGGAACAAAGAAACACTAACCTTGTCAAAGTTCCAGGACAGGTTTGAGGTAATAGATAAGAACGAAAAAATTTACAGGAGAATAAAATAATGTTTCATAGCACCGGCAAAAAGTATGAAGCCATCGTCATAGGAGGCTCCCTTGGGGGAATGGAAGCTGTTAGTGGAATAATAAAAGGCTTGCCGGGTGATTTCAATATACCTGTCATAGTGGTATTGCACAGGTTAAAAAATGTAAAGAGTTCTTTAATTCAATTATTAAGCAAGTACTCTGCTCTGCCTGTATATGAAATAGAAGACAAAACAGAAATAAAAGAGGGCGCAGTGTATGTGGCTCCGGCGAATTATCACACATTAATTGAGAAAAACAGAACTTTTTCATTAGATTGCTCAGAGGCGATTAACTATTGTCGCCCTTCCATAGATGTGCTTTTTGAAAGTGCCACAGAACAGTTCGGAAATAGATTAATCGGCATTGTACTTACAGGAGCAAACAACGACGGCAGCAAAGGACTTAAAGCAATAGCTGAGAATGGAGGGGTAACTATTGTACAAGACCCTGACACGGCAGAAAGCGATGTAATGCCCGTATCTGCTTTAAAGCTTGTAAAAGCAGACAAGATTTTAGATATTAAAGGAATACAGTCATTTTTAATTTTTTTACATGATGAAATTCAAAAAGCAAAATGAACCACCCATAAATGTTTTAATTGTTGACGACAGAAAGGAAAACATTTATGTCATGGAAGAATTATTGCAAGATGAAGAAATCAATTTCCTTTCAACTACTTCGGGTTATGAAGCATTAAAAATTGCTTTAAAGCATGATATTGCTTTGGTTATGCTTGATGTTCAAATGCCTGAAATCAATGGATATGAAGTTGCAAAACTTCTAAAAGAAAATAATAAAACAAGAAGCATACCCATCATTTTTGTCACAGCACTGAACCAGGAACCGGAGTACGTAGTAGAAGGTTATGAAACCGGTGCTGTTGATTTTCTTTTTAAACCTTTAAACCCGGCTGTAACCAAAGCGAAAGCAAAGGCATTTATTCAAATTTACCTTCAGCAAAAAGATCTTGAAGAAAAAAATGCCTGGCTTGAAAACCTGGGAATGCTTGTCAACAACTCCATAGATGTAATGTGCATATTGGAAGCCAACAAGTTAACGATTGAAGTCATCAATACAGCTTGGGAAAAAGTCCTTGGCTATAAAGAAGAGGAGGCCATTGGCACGTCATTTTCAAGCTTTTTATCTGAAGATCTGAACCTTTCATCTTTCCTTGGAGACGCCATCAGCAAAAATGAGCGCATTGTAAATGTGGAATTAAAAATCCGGTGTGAAAGTGGAGAAATCAGATGGTTTAGCTGGATTTTTGTGTTCAAAAACGGAAGATGGTTTGTAAATGGAAGAGATATAAGTAAGCGAAAGGAATACGAAGAAGCTCTGAGCAGGGTCAATGAAGAATTGGAGGAAAGGGTACAGGAGAGAACGGCAGAATTGAGTAAAATAAATCAGGAATTGAAAGAAGAGGTATACCTGAGAAAACATGTTGAAGATAACCTTAGAAACAGCAATGAAAAACTTGTAAAAACAAATGCCGATCTTGACAATTTTGTTTATACCGCCTCCCATGACCTGAAATTGCCCATAGCAAACATGGAAGGACTGTTAAACACCTTAAATGATGAACTGTTAAACCATCCCAGTGAAGAAGCTCTTTATATTGTTGAAATGTTAAGCAGATCAACTTCACAACTTAAGGAGACCATACAAGACCTGCTTTCGATCATAAAACTCCAGAAACAGGAAACAACCACAATTGAAAAAATAGATTGTGATAAAATTCTTGATGAGATCACCAGCAGTATTCAGGATCTTATTGAAGAGTCTAATGCACGGATCTATAAAAACTTTGAAGAATGTGGCAAAATAATAACCTTTCCCAAAGCCAGTTTCAAAAGTATACTTTACAACCTCCTTACCAATGCCATAAAATACAGTTCCCCCGATAGGAAACCGGAAATTCACATATCGCTAAAAAATGACGGAGACCACTTTGTCCTTTCTGTAAAAGATAACGGATTAGGAATTAAAAAGGAATTGCAAAACAAGCTTTTCTCTATGTTTAAACGACTTCACGACCATGTAGAAGGAAGTGGCATCGGATTATATATAGTCAAAGAAACTGTAGAAAAATACGGCGGCAAGATAGAAGTAAACAGTCAGGAAGGAGAGGGTTCCGAATTTAAAATCTATTTCAAAGCCTGATTCAACAATAATTCGTTTGCATTAAACATACCACCATTATCCAACCAAAAAACAAGCCTCAAAAATTTGTTATTTCTGATAATTTGATTTAATATTTAGAAAGATTAGACAACCTTAGTCATTTTTCTATCGTAAAAGTGAATGTTTACATTCACTTTTTAGAATCAAAATAACTTTTTATTGCCCCGGCATGATCATACACAGAAACATAAGTAATATTCTATCGGATGACGATTATGGCATCCAGGGAGAATACCTTATATCGGTATGGACTAAAGAGGATTGCTTATTATTGTCTGAGAAAACTCAAAAAGGGTATAATATGACAAAAATCGGGGAAATTGTAGAAAAGTACTGGAATGAGATTCCTCAACACTTTAATAATATAACCCTCAAAGAATACATCGTAACGGATGACAAAATCTATGGAATTGTGAACATCGATATTTATGGGAAAAAAAACTCTAATACCCAACCAGTGTACAACTCACTTTCCCATTTTGAAATAACTTTTGGGATGATGATATCTCAAAAAAACCCATTCCTAATCGAAGGCTCCCTGTTCCATATTATCAATTGGTTTAAAGCAGCCTCACTTATTGAAATAAGAAAAAACAACAACACCTTTCTTTGGAAAACAGGATATTATGAATTTAAATTAGAAGATAAGGGTTCTTCTGATAAACTTCAGAATATAATGTATAATTTGCGTTAGCTCCGAATCCTCTAAAGGATGAAAATACTAGTAATTGAAGATGAAAAAGATTTAAGAGAATCTATTAACC
>JBKBXU010000238.1:0-7555 GCA_046313675.1 Cytophagaceae bacterium | reverse complement strand
TATAACCTCACATGGTAAAAAGGAAATTTATCTGAGGGTAATAGAGCCGGGTGGGGTCACCTTATATAATGGAGATAAATCTATTATTGTGGATGGCAAGAAACTGGCCTATACTGATGTGCAAACCATTAACTTTAATAATACCAAGCAGACAATTACTTTTGTATATAACAAAGGAAGTCGTTATAAGCCTGGTGATTATAAAATAGAATTTTATGCTGACGGTGTTAAGATCGGAAATGGGGAGTTGAATCTAAAGAAATAAGCAATTATATAAATTAACTGGTTCCTAATTATTATATATCGATGTAATAATTAGGAACCAGTTTTTTATGCCGAATAATTAAAATTAGATTAAAGATATTCTTTTAGGGAATTTTTTAAAATTTCATGCTGTTAACTCTTGATACTAAAAAAAACAGCATGAAATACCTTTCTTTGGCTTTTCTATTTTCGTTGAGTGTCACCGTTTTTTCCTGTCAGAAAAAGGATGATGTGGTTCCATCGTCTCCTGTATCGGCTCCTTCCCAGGAGGTTCCGGTAAATGAGAATGATGATCACAATGAAGACCCTTCTGAAGAAGAACTTATACCTGAAGAGGATGACTATCAAGAGGAAGTTCCTATTGAAACACCTGTTGAAACTCCTCATGCGCAGCCGTCACCTGGAGGTGGAGGCGGAAGTGGCGGTGGAGGTTCATTTCCATCTAATGACATTGGCATGCCTACTCCAGGTGGGAGCGGACCATCAGAAAATGACGGAATAAGTTCTAATCCCGGATCAGGTAATACGTCTCCTGAAACTGAAGTTCCTTCAGAATCGGGAGGGACTACCGCCCCGATAGAATCATCAAAAAATCCCGCTCCGGTTGACGCTTACAGCAACTTCAGGCAATATGTTATCAGAGCAGGAAGCCACAGTTCTAATTCAGGAATTAAACTATTAAGTAAAAATGATTTAACGTTTAAGGCTGTTTTTGATGAAAGCGCAAAATACACGATTGCTACTAATAAACAGGGGGACATGAATAAGTTGTATGGGTTTTCAGATTTGGGATCTCATCACCATACTAATAGCGCCAGGTTTGGCTGGAGGTGGTATAAGGATAAACTTCAAATATTTGCCTATACCTATGCCAATGGGAAAAGAAATATGAAGCATATCACTAATGTAGACCCTGGAAAAGATTATGTATATTCTATTCGCATTAAAGGTGATAAATATCACTTTAGTGTAAATGATAAATCCTGTATCATGGATCGTGGAGGCTCAGGCAATGGTATGAAGTACTATTTATATCCTTATTTCGGGGGAACAACCAAAGCCCCACATGATGTAAAAATAAGAATATTGGACATGTAAAATTTGTGTTATTAATGTAAAACCGGATGTGATGATTTTTCATGTCCGGTTTTTTTATGGGAGTTAATGTCCTCAAACATTTTATATTGTCTTGTGTTTGTTATGACATGAGAAATATATTCAATTTATTACTTATAGGTTAATTACTCAGGAGCCGCAAAGGGCGAGGTGGTTGTGGTTGCCTGACTTTGATTATTGTAGCTTTGGTATTATATTTCATTTTTGGCAACTCAACCTTTTTGTAGAACACTTTACAATCTCAAAAGATAATTTTTCTTTGGAATAAGTTGAACTGAAAAGGAATTAAAAATGTAAATAAGAAAAATTAATTAGCATTATGTCTACAAAAAACAGTAGGGAAGAATTGGAAAAATTTCGTCTGTCATTACAGAAACATATTCAATCCTTGGACGAACGAAACAAAGAACTAAGACGGAAGCAAGTACTTTTGGAAAAAATCGCTGAAAAGTTGCGATTGCAAGAGATGGAGGTTAATGGGAAAATTCATTCCATTATAAAGCAAGAATCTCCATTTGTTCAACCGGTTGCTCTTGATCAGAACGAATGTATTAAGGATAAAATAGTAATGTTGTTTTTGAATTAAGAATTGATTGACATTTTTTGTACAACTTTTTAATAAATTTTTTTTATGGAGAGCATGTATATACCGGTACTTAATAAAAGTGCCTCTCGGATAGGTTTAGGAACATGGGCAATAGGTGGATGGATGTGGGGTGGAAGTGAAGAGGCCGAATCGGTAAAAACCATAGTGAAAGCTTTCGAAATGGGCATAAACCTGATTGATACTGCTCCGGTTTACGGTTTTGGGAGATCCGAAGAAATTGTTGGAAAGGCCATCCAGGAGATTAATGACAGAGACAATCTGGTACTTTCTACCAAGTGTAGCCTGGAATGGGACAAAGGGAAAGTTTTCCGAAATGTCAGCAGACAGCGGATAATAACCGAAGTTGATGATTCCTTGAAAAGACTTAAGACCGATTACATTGATGTTTTATTTGTCCATTGGCCGGATACGCTTGTTTCATTTCAGGAAACAGCAGAGGCTATGTACGATCTGTTCAGGTCAGGTAAAATTCTATCCATCGGGCTTAGTAATTTTAGCGTTGAGCAAATGGAAGAATTTAAAAAAGCTGCCCCCATTCACTTTTCACAGCCCCCATACAATTTATTTGAAAGAGGTATTGAAAAGAAAGATTTACCCTATTGTGTTGAGAACAATATTTATCTGATGACTTATGGCGCAATTTGTCGGGGGTTATTGTCAGGAAGGATGAATAAAAATACTGTGTTTAATGGGGATGATCTTAGGCAAAAAGATCCAAAATTTCAGGAACCCAGGTATAAACAATACCTTGAAGCTGTTGGTAAACTTGATGGCATAGCTTCTGGGTACAATAAAAATGTCATGCACCTTGCTGCCAGGTGGATTCTACAGCAAAAAGTAGCTATTGCACTATGGGGTGCACGTCACCCGCAACAATTGAATGTACTCAATGATCTGAGCGGGTGGACTATTGCAAAAGAGGATATGCAGAAAATAGATGAAGTAATTCAATCTTCTGTTAAAGATCCCGTGGGTCCTGAATTTATGGCTCCGCCTCTAAGAAAGTAAATTTAGTCACCGACAAAAAACTGAAGGTAATCCTCATCTTCATCCTGATTCATCCGTATGGTTTTTGACAATGAGGCCAGGTTTTCTATTTGCTGATTAATTTCAACAGCTTTTAGTTTTATACCGGGTTTTTGCATGCAAAATGGTGGGTTTGCCTGTATGATTTGCCCTGGTGCCAGGGGGAGGTTTTCCATCTCATAATGAATTAAAGGATGCATTCCCAATGCATTTATAGGGTCGTTTTCAATTTCATCCAGAAATTCAGTAAAGTTTTTATCAAGGTCTTCCACTACTCCTGTTTCTGCATATAATTTGATTACTTTTTGATTTCTCAATATAAATTGATCACCCATGCAATCCTGGCCAAAAGGTATATCCGTATCCAAAATATCCGGATAATGCTTCCAGAAGGCATTTTTACCAGTCCAGACTTCATTAATAGAGTGCCAGGTAGGTTCATTACAACATCCGCGTATGTGTAAGGCGCCTTTATAAGCCACAAAACCATTTACTAAAGAAAGAAATTTACGAAGATCTTCCGGAAGTAGATTGAAGGTAACTGTATCTTCAATGTCGTTGTGTTTATAAATAATGCCCTGTAATTTCATATTTGCAAATATAGGAACTAATGGGGTAATTAACTTGTAATTTAGGTGTATGTTTTAGGTTGAATAACAACTGATTGTAATTGATTTAATAGTTATTTTTATATATTGGAGTATTTTGTACTTGAAAAACTTTACGGTTACTAAATGAATCTTATAATTCAAAATCCATTGGAATCATCATCCAATGGGATTTTTATTCTAAAGACAGAACGGGGTAGCAATAGCAAGATCATTGATTTTATTATCGTTTTTGCTAATGATGCTTTTCTAGACCATGTCTATTCTGGCAAAGGAAACCTTGTCGGCAAGTATCTATTTAAAGAATTTCCTTTTCTGGTAGAAACAGCCTTGCCGGACTTATATAAAAGTGTGATCGATACTGGTGAATCTGCCTCTTACATGACTTCCGAACTATATAATGGAAGTTTAAAATGGTACAAAATATACCTTACCAAGTACGAGGATGGTTTGATTGGAAATTGCATTGATATTACCAGGGAAAGAAAAACAGAATTAGTTTTGAAAGAGAAAGAGGCTGTTTTAAATGAGGTTCAGGAGTTGGCCTCCATTGGTAGTTATGAATGGGATGTAGTTAGTAAATCTTACATTTGGTCAGATAATCATTATCGGATTTATGGATATGAGCCTGGCGAAGTCGAGATAACTGATGAGTTTTCTATTAATTTGGTGCATCCTGAAGACAGGGAATATATTTCAAAAATTTTTTATGCGGCTACCGATAACTTCAATTATCAATTTAGGTATATACGGCGGGACAGATCAGAAGGAATAGCTTTTGGTAAAGGGAAAATTATTAAGAATGAAAAAGGAGAGGTTGTGAAGGTTCGCGGATATATCCAGGATATAACAGAAAGGATTCGTTTGGAAGAGCTGCTTATTAATACCCAACGTATAGCACAGGTTGGTAGTTGGAATTGGAATCTTAAAAATAATATGTTGTCAGGAAGTCCTGAATTTTTTAAAATATTTGGTGTACCTGAGGCTGAAATGGATATTGATGAATTTATAAAAACAGTTAATATTGATGAAGTAGAAAAGTTAAATGAGGCTCTTCGTGATGCCATAAAGGGTAATGATCCTTATAATCACAAGTTTAGTATAAGAGTAGGTTCCGAAAAAAAGTATTTGTGGGAGAAAGCAGATTTGATTTATGATATGGATGGGAATGCTATTAAAATGCTTGGTATAACCGTTGATATTACCGAATTGCATAAAGTCAAGACAGAGTTGGAAGAGATTAATAATCAATTGGAAGCAAAAGTAAAAGAACGTACTAAAGAGTTGATTGAAGCAAATGAACAATTGAAGCGGATAAATGAAGATCTTGACCGCTTTGCGTATACAATATCTCATGATCTAAAATCACCTCTTAATTCCATAGAGCCACTCATTCGTTTGATAATGATCGATAGTGGAAATCTAATTAAAAAAGACAGTCAGTTAATGCTTGAGATGATTGGAGAGCGAATACAACATCTGAATACATTAATAAGAAATATATTGGATGCAGCCAGAAACCCAAATAGAAAAAAAGAGGAGGTTAATTTAAATAACCTTATAAACGATGTTATAAACTCATTATTAATTCCTTTCAATATCCATATTCTGGTGGAGCATAATATGCCCTCTGTTACTTATTATAAAATATCTCTTATTCAGATATTCCAGAATCTGATTGGGAATGCCGTAAAATTTATGGATAAAAAAGACGGAGTAATAAAGATTTCACATCGTAGCTCTGAGGACTTTTATACTATATGCGTTGAAGATAACGGCATTGGAATTAGTGAAGAAGACCAACTACAAATTTTTGAAACATTTGTAGCAGGGAAAAATTCTCATAATATTGAAAGCTCAGGATTGGGCTTGTCAATTGTTAAAAAAATTATAGAAGATAATGGTGGTTCCATATGGGTAGAGTCTGCAGAAGGTGAGGGGGCAAAGTTTCTTTTTACAATTCCTGTAAAAGGATAAGATTATGCTAAGTATCGCTTATCTTTGCGTTATAACTTATCTAACATAACAATCAATGACCTTTGCTGATTTAGGAATCCATTCAACGTTTATTCAAGCACTTTCTGAACTTTCCATTCAAGAGCCTACAGAAATTCAGGTTAAGGCGATTCCGGTCTTACTTAAACAGGATGAAGACCTGATAGCTCAGGCTCAGACAGGTACAGGAAAGACGGCTGCTTTTGGGTTGCCTCTATTACATAAAATAGATCCTTTGAATCCAAAAGTTCAGGCATTGGTTTTATGTCCTACCAGAGAATTAGGCCAGCAGATAGCAAAGCAATTATTCAAATTTACTAAGTTTTCCTCGAAAATATTTATTGAAGCTGTGTATGGCGGAGCTCCGATAGATTTGCAGATTAAGGCACTTGACCGTCCTACACACATTGTTGTTGCTACTCCGGGAAGGCTAATTGATTTACTGGATCGAAAAGCAATTGACCTGAGTGATGTGAAATATGTGGTTTTGGATGAAGCGGATGAAATGTTGAGTATGGGATTTCGTGAAGATTTGGACACAATTCTTAAAACAACAGCAGGACAGCGTAATACCTGGTTGTTTTCTGCTACTATGTCAGGGGAAATTAAACAGATTATTTCATCATACATGTCAAAAGATGCCTTATCAATACAGATTGATAAGAAAAATCAGGTTAATAAGAATATTGAACATCGTTATTTTATCTGTGAGGACAAAGAAAAGACCGAAGTGCTTATTCAATTTCTAAAGGATCAGGGTAAGAACAGAGGACTTGTGTTTTGTAAAACAAAAGCCACAGCGCAAAAGCTCGCCAAACAGTTGGTTGCAAAAAATATTTCAGCCGATGCTATTCATGGTGATTTACAACAAAGAGACAGGGACAAGGTCATGCGTGCGTTTAAGAATACTACTCTTCAGGTTTTGGTGGCTACAGACTTGGCTGCCAGGGGAATAGATGTGGAAAGTTTATTGTATGTCGTTCATTATAATTTTCCTGAGCAATTAGAATACTATACCCATAGAAGCGGAAGAACTGCGAGGGCAGGTAAAAGAGGAATTTCCCTATGTCTTATTTCACAAACTGAATTAGGAAAGTTGAGGGAAACGGAAAAATTTCTAAGTATTTCCATTAAACCTGTTAAATAATAAGAAATTCAGCCTATATCTGAACTAAATAATGGTAGTAATGTTAATTATATACAGGTGCAGGTAGTTCTGTGTTAATTGTATAAAATTGAATTTTCGCTAATTTCAGTATATGTTATCAAATAAAATTGTACCTTTGTTATATAAGAAGTCGCTCTAAGGGTTTTGGAGCCTTACTAATTCTAGGTAGCCTGTTCTTTTAAGAAAATCATAAATAACAATACGAATCTTTACAGAAGTAACTTTGGTTGCTTCAAATATATTATTTTATTAAAATCCGTTTAAGTCGGGATATTACAAGCAAATCACATTTTACTAATTATTAAAAGCAAAAACTATGAAAATCACCTTTGACAACATTTTAGAAAGAGTCGTTAATAACAGATGTATGTCTAGAAAAGATAAGCAAAATGAGATTAGAAAGTTTTTAAAAGAATATTCAGGCCCTAACAAGCCAACTTGTGAAGAAGAGCTTGCGGTTTTGGAGAACATTAAAAGTGTGAAAAAAAGCTATTCCCAGCAGGATGAACTTGAAAAAGTTAAAGATAAGCAGTCTGTAATGTAATTAATTATAAACTTATAAAAAGGGCTACAGGTTTCTGTAGCCCTTTTTTATTTATGGCTGTCCCAAAAACATACTGCAGCTTAATTTAAAAAAAGATTTGTTGTTTTTATATTCGGTATTAACTCAGTTTTCACCTTTTGAAATTCCCCTTTATCTTCTTTTTCTTTAAGAAACTCATTGTAATTAATTACCTTGTCATTGTTCTTTTCAAACTCCAGGGGAATAAG
>JBKBXU010000237.1:0-7582 GCA_046313675.1 Cytophagaceae bacterium | reverse complement strand
GAGTTCTCCGCTCTTTGCTCCAAGATTTTTTTTTGTCCCCCAATTGACCAGTATATTCAATGAATTTTCTACTTTACCTAATAGCAAATTCTATTGCATATTCAAGGTTAAAGCTAAACCATAGCGGTTCATTTTAGAGCCGTCAATCTCAAATTATTTTGCGTTTAAATCTGTTATATGTTAAAGGAATTAAAGGTCAGCCAGATTTTCAGGGAGGAAAGGTTTCGGAATAATGGGTATATTGCTTTTCTTGAAATTTATTAAATCTTTTTCATTCATAACGGCAGTATGAATGGCTAATTTAATTTTATGGCTTTCAGGTAAATTCTTTAAGTGTTGAATAAAAGACCACCCATCCATAATGGGCATTATAATATCAAGGATTATAAGATTGGGGTAATTATTAGAGGATCTGCATTTTAATTCCTTTATTGCACCTTCAGCCGTATTAAAAATAGTAATTTTATTAGATATTCTTAGATTTTCTAGTATTTTACCTGCAACAAAGGAATAAACATTGTCGTCATCAATTATGAACACCTCCTTATATTTCTGCATAAAAGCTCAACAATTAAAATATTTAAGTTAATTGTGAGGGTCATAGGTTTATGCTTACCAGGTACCGCCAGGAACCCCAATTCGCATAAATCCTATGCCCACACAAAGCTGTGAACATAAGTAATCCTGGAATTGAAAAAATACTGGCGGTTTTGATAAGCAGGAATTACCTTAGTTTGTAATTTCGCAATAAAGTTAGGCAAACAATTGTCTAATATACAACCTATTTAATATAATTATTTTTACAGTTAACCTACAGTCCGTTTTACGACAAGTTTGTTTTTAAGTTGTAACATGAATTTGTATGTATCAATGTGTGGTGTAAGTAAATCTATATATTTGAACAGAATTCATATTTTTTAAACCTTTTGTGCCCTTATATTGTTATAACTTAAATAATAACTATTTTGGGAATAATTGCTTTATTGAATCTTCTTTTGTTTAGCTTTTTCGGGCTAACGTTTTAACATTTATGGTGCGCAATATTAGTAAAAAAGGACATGTAGTAGCTATAAGAGCTTCTGCTGGTGGTTTGAAGCATTCAAGATTTTTTTGATCACGTGCCACCAGATACTGGTTTTTCTTATGTTTTAATTCAGCACCTTTCCCCTGATTACAAGAGTCTGATGGTAGAATTGCTTTCAAAGCATACGACCATGAATATCTGTGAGGCTGAAGATGGAATGAAGGTAAAGCCTGATTGCATTTATGTGTGTTTTATCCGTCAGAGATAATGGCCTGGGTATTGATCCTGATAAAAAAGATAAAGTTTTTTCTATGTTCAAGCGCTTTCATGATCATGTGGATGGTACAGGAATAGGACTTTATATCGTGAAACGGATTATCGATAATGCAGAAGGGAAAATTGAAGTTGAAAGTGAGCCGGGTAAGGGCTCTACCTTTAAAGTCTATTTTAAACAAAGGGATTGATCCTGTTACTTGATCTCTCGTTCATTTTTGCCAATGCTAAACCTTTTTTTGTATATTTGGTTTTGGTAATCTTTGACTGAGAGAGATGATTGATTTTTTTAGGAAATTGTTTGAAACAGATTTTTGGCCGCACGGGCATTGCTATTTTTGGCAACCTGAAATTTTGTATACCCATGCAATTTCCGATCTGATCATATCCCTTGCTTATTTTACGATTCCTTTAAGCCTTGTTTACATTTTTAGTGCGCGTAAAGACTACAGGTATGTATGGCTTTTAATCCTTTTTGCTATTTTCATCTTTGGGTGTGGCACTACCCATGTTTTTGCTATTATTAACATCTGGACACCTATGTACCGGTTGGACGGCTTGGTCAAGGGTCTTACGGCCTTGGCATCCATAGGTACAGCGGCAATGCTCATAAAGCTCACGCCCAACATCATTTTAATTCCTTCCGCAGATACCTTTAAAAAACTCAATTCAGACCTGCAAACAGCTAATATAAATCTGAAAGAATCCAATGAGGAACTGATGCGTAGTGAAGAAATGCTGAGGGAACTGAATACGGAATTGGAAGACAGGGTTGAGCTAAGGACCAATGAAGTTATAAAATCCAATGAGCGATTTAAATTTCTTGTAGAAACGGTGCCTCAGTTGATATGGATTACCAATCCCGATGGCAGCAATGAGTTTTTTAATCAGCATTGGGTAAATTATGTAGGGCATACACCAAAACATTTCAACGATAACACCTGGAAAGAGATTATTCATCCGGAAGATTATGAACAGGCAACAAATAAGTGGGTCGGGGCTTTGGAAAGTGGCAATGTCTTTGAGTTTGAAATGCGTCTGCGTCACCAAGAAACAGGAGAATTCCGGTGGTTTCTGGCAAGAGCCCTGCCCATGAAAGATTTCTTAAATGAGGAAAATAAATGGTTTGGAAGTTTTACCGATATTCATTCACAAAAAGAGTTTCAGGAAGAATTAAAGGTAAAAAACGATGATCTTGTTAAAACTAATAATGATCTTGATAATTTTGTCTATACCGCTTCGCATGACCTGAAAGCCCCTATATCCAACCTGGAGGGGCTAATAGCAGCACTAAAAGAAAAGAACCTTGCAAAGGTGGATAGTGAAGATCGTATGCTTTTTGAGATGATCGAAACCTCCATAGGTAAGTTCTCAAATACGATAAAGGACTTAACTGAAATTACAAAAGTTCAGAAGGATATCGGGGAGGAAAAGGAGACCATCAAATTTGAGGAAATTCTGAATGAGGTAATGACGGATCTTAAAGGTATGATAAATGAATCAGGTGCGGATATTCACTTAGATGTTAAGAAGAAAACGCTTCGCTTTGCCAGAAAGAATTTACGAAGTATAATCTATAATTTGTTGTCTAATGCTATAAAATACAGGTCACCTGACAGGAAACCGCTTATTAGTATTAAAACCTATGAAGAAAGTGGAAAAGTTTATCTGGTAGTTGAAGATAATGGGTTGGGATTGAATCTTGAACGAGATAATAAATTATTTAGCATGTTCAAAAGATACCACGATCATGTGGAGGGCAGTGGCATTGGTTTATATATTGTAAAAAGGATAATGGATAATAACCGGGGTCAGATAGAGGTTTCTTCAAAACGAGGGGAGGGGACAAGATTTAAATTATATTTCCAAAAACAGGATTAAGCACAGGTTGAAATCTCATTATTTATATAAGAAAAAAGCTTTTTTTCGGTGAGTGGTTTTGTAATGTATCCAATGTTCTTATCCCTTATAATAGCGTCAATATCTTTTTGATGTGTTGAGGTTGTTAAGACAATAACTTTGATGTCCTTTTTATTTTTACATTTAAAATTTTTGAAAAGGTTCAGAAACTCAAACCCGTCCATTACCGGCATATTCAAGTCTAACAAAATTAGTTCCGGGCAATTACTATCGTGTTCTAAAGAATATCTTTTCAGGAAGTTTAATGCTTCATTACCATTAATAGATGATTCAATGCTATCGGTAATGTCTAATTTCTTTATCAGGCGGTAATTGATAAAGTTTGTAACACCATCATCATCTATCAGCATTACGCAATTAAACTTTTTCATCGGAATAGAATGATTTAGTGAATTTTGACTATAGTCTCAATTTAATAAATTTTAAAATATATTCAAAAGCGGAATAATTAAAATTTATCTTTGAAAAATTTAACTATTCTCTTAAGAAGCTCGTTCTGCGTTTTAAATTCCTTATTATCAATATGTTTTAATGCTGAAATTCCTGCTACATTTGATAGGAAGATCGTGTCGGAATCAAGTAAAATCTTCTTACTGAATTTTTCTTCGAAGACTTTTATTCCTTCATTTTGGCAAAATTCAAGAATATTATGCCTGACAATTCCTGCGATGCAGCCGGTTTCAAGAGAAGGTGTAAACAAGCTGCTGTCCTTAATCCAGAATATATTTGATGTAAGCCCTTCGGCAACGTGATTATCGTGATCAAGAAGTATTATGTCGTCAACTTTCTTGTTGTTTTTTTCAATACCGGCCAATATGTATGGGCTTGCTGAAGAAAGTGTTTTGAAATTTGACAGAGGGTGAGGGTAAAGCTTTGCAGAATCGGCAAATGCGGTGTTTAGTTTTACTTCAGGAGCTTTGATATATTGATTAGCCAATGCAAGATAGTTTCCTTCATTCTGTGTTGGAGCAAACAAACCTCCGGTTTTTCTCCAAACTATAAGTTTTATTCGCGCTTCAGTCGCATTATTTTTTGTCAAAAGAAGCTTTAGTTTTTTTTCTAAATTATTAAAGAATTCTGCACTCATAGAAATTGAAAGTACCTGCAAGCCTGCCTTTAAACGCTGAAGGTGGTCAGAGTAAAAAAGAAAATTATCGTTTGCAAAAATTATCGTTTCAAATACTCCGTCTCCATACTGAAAGGCGCGGTCATTCGGTGATATTTTCAGATCCCCAATGTCTGTAAACGTATTGTTGTAGAGGCAAACATTCATGTTTTTAAAGAAATAATTTAAAAATAATATGAATTAAGTAAATTTGAATCTGAAAAAGAATTTGAACGGGAAAACATTCGGTATCAAAGATGCAAAAAATAAGTGTAATAGGTGGAGGCAGCTGGGCTACAGCAATAGTAAAAATTCTCTCAGAACAAATTGATGTAAGAATAAACTGGTGGATAAGACATGAAAGCGATGTTGAGCATATCTTAAAATATCAGCATAACCCTAATTATTTAAGTGGTATTAATATTGACTTATCTAAGGTTTTACCTTCAACTGATCTCAGGACACAAATTTTAGATTCTGAAATAGTAATTCTGGCTGTACCATCGGCTTTTATAAAAGGTATTCTGGATAATCTAACTAAGGAGGATTTGAAAGATAAGGTTATTGTATCTGCCATAAAGGGAATGATTCCGGGGCATAACTACCTTATTTCTGAATATGTTGAAAAGCATTTTAATATTTCTCCGGATAACGTATTTGCCATAGCAGGCCCCTGTCATTCGGAAGAAATCGCATTGGAGAAACAATCTTATCTTACCATTGCTGCTAAACGCCCTGAGAATGGCCAGGTGATTGCTGATTTGTTTTCATGCAGGTATGTAAAAGCATGTGTTATTGAGGATTTATATGGCATTGAATACTGTGCTATTATGAAGAACATCATTGCCCTGGCTTGTGGTGTTGCACGGGGCTTGAATTATGGGGACAATTTTCAGGCAGTACTTGTTTCCAATGCCATGAGTGAGATCAAAGGCTTTCTTGATGTTATAGCTCCACAGTCACGCGATCTTAACCGATCGGCCTACCTGGGAGACCTTTTGGTTACATCCTATTCTCAATTCAGCAGAAACCGTACTTTAGGAAACATGGTAGGGAGGGGCTACTCCGTAAAATCTGCTATGATTGAAATGAAGATGATTGCCGAAGGGTACTATGCCGTACAAAGTATATACCAGATCGGAAATGAAAAGGGGCTTGATATGCCCATTACCAAAGCAGTATACAACATCCTGTACGAAAAAATTTCGCCTTCTATTGAGTTGAGAATCTTAGAGAATCTGATGAATTGATTATAGTATAATGGTATTTTTAGATGTTGGAAATTGAATTAATTCATCAATGACCCTGTGGATAGGCAGACCCATTACATTGTAAAATGAGCCATCAATTTTTTCTATTCCTATTAAGCCTATCCATTCCTGAATTCCATAGCCACCGGCTTTATCAAAAGGCTTAAAGGTGTCCACATAATAACTGATATCTTCCGGGGGCAAAGTTTTAAAATATACATCGGTTCGATCAGTGAAGGAGAAGGCTTTGTTTTTATTGAGTAAAGTTACGCCTGTAATTACTTCATGTTTTTTACCTGATAGTTCAGAGAGCATATTTATTGCATGGGTACGATCTGCAGGCTTTTCTAAAATCCTTCCTTCCAGAAGAACAATGGTATCTGCTGCCAATACCACTTCGTTGGTGATGTCTTCCAATAAAGCTTCGGCTTTAATTTCTGAAAGGTATAAAGGAACTTCGTAGGGTGAAAGTTCAGGGCTGTAAATTTCCGGAACAGCCTTGGATTTTACTATAAAAGAAATCCCTGCTTCAGTTAGAATTTGCTGCCTTCTGGGCGAAACTGAAGCAAGGATTAATGGATAATTTATAAACACGTAAGTAAGTAATTTACTTTAATAAGTTTGGTGTAGCTCGTTTGCAAACACGTTTGATCATTTCAGAAGCTCTTTTTTCTCCAAGTTGCTCCGCCTTTTTAAAGTCCAGGCAGGCGCCCTCCATATCTTTTTCACTTTCCCTGGCTATAGCTCTGTAATAATATGCCTGTTTATCGTTAGGATTCTTTTCTATGACTTTTGAAAAATCTTCAATGGCTTCAGTATTTCGGTTGGTTTCAATATTAAATAAACCTCTGTTAAAATGTGCCAGTTGACTTTTTGGGAATAAATCGATGGCTTTATTGTAATCTTCCAGTGCTTTATTTTCTACACCTGATAAGAAGAAAACTTCGGCTCTCTGGTAGTAAGCTTCCTCATCTTTTGGATCAATTTCAATGTTTGCACTCAAGTCTTCAATAGCTCCTTTATAATCTTTTAGTACTCGCTTGGAGTAGGCTCTGTTGAAATAAGAATTTTTATCATTCGGATCAAGTACGATTACTTGCGAAAAGTCTTCTATTGCACCTTTAAAATCACCGATGTGATTTTTAGCAAATCCCCGGTAAAAGAAGGCATAGTTGTATTTAGGGTATAGTTCAATGGCTTTCGAAAAGTCTTCTATGGCTTCTTTATATTTTCCAAATTCTGTTTTGGCCAGGCCTCTTTTATGATAAAGTTCAA
Source organism: Cytophagaceae bacterium (assembly GCA_046313675.1). Taxonomy (GTDB): domain Bacteria; phylum Bacteroidota; class Bacteroidia; order Cytophagales; family Cytophagaceae; genus JBKBXU01. The sequence goes on along the minus strand of JBKBXU010000237.1, from coordinate 735 downwards.
AGTTGTTGATGTTTGACGGGGACATGTTGATTACACTTGTATAATCTTTAATAGCTCCCGAATAGTCACTCATTAAGAACTTTTCATGCGCACGCTGAACCAGTGCATCATGAAACTTAGGATCATACTTAATGGCGTGGCTGAAATCCTCAATAGCACCTTTATGGTCTCCTATAGAAGCTTTTGATTGTCCTCTTAGAAAATATGCTTTTGAATTACCTGTTTCAAGTTCTAAAACCTTATCAAGGTCATCAATGGCACCTTCATGGTCTTCTATGGCTATTTTACACTTGGCTCTTTCATAAAAAGCTTTGGTATTTCTGGGATTGGAGATAATCACCTGATCCAAAATTCCGATAGCGCCAATGTAATCACCTTTCTGGAATCTTTGAATTCCTTTTTCCAGATTAGATGTGTCGGCCACTATTTCTGAGGCTCCTGCCTTGGCATTCATAAATCCTATGCAGAAAACGGCAATCAATAACACAATTTTTTTCATATCCTGAGGTTTAAAATCATAATAAGTTAATCATCCAATTCGCGACAAACAAATCCGTTCATCGGTTTTGGGTAAAAAAAAGTTGACTTTTGTGGTAATGTATAACCACTTAGACAAATTTTTGTTATTTCCGGAAAAGTCAGACTGCCTACAACAACGGCCATTTGTATCTTTTCTTGCCCGATAAGATTCACACAATCCTCAAATTTAGTAATATATTTTAATTTTTTAGAATT
>JBKBXU010000236.1:0-7622 GCA_046313675.1 Cytophagaceae bacterium | reverse complement strand
TCCATTACTTCCTTCAGGGGGAGACTCTCATAAATGGTAAAAGTCAGAAGTTCTATGCATTTTTCCCCTATTCCTGCAAAGACCTGTTTAACGATATTCTCATCTCTCCTGATCAATAAATCCTCCTTAATTTCCGGGAAATCTTCCGTCATCTCAGGAAGTTCTTCGGTCCAGTCTATTCGTTTGTCTTTTCTTATTTTATTGATCCACAGGTTTATGCATATTCGAAATATATATCCATAGACCTTATATTTAGGGTTAAATGTTTTTTTAATTACCTGTTTATAAAATAGCAACAAAGCATCCTGAAAAACATCATAAGCGTCCTCTTTATTCCCTTTTCTGGAAACAATATACTTCTCTACCAGGGGCAATACCTTTTTGTATAGTACAGGTACCACCTCCCGGTCTTTTCCCTCACGTATAAGATCCGGTATATTGTCTTCTGATATTTTCACTAACAATTAAAATACAATTAAAGGCCGACAAAGTAACGAATGTAAAAATAATTTAATTTTATCAATCTTTTGTATAACTTTTGCGGTGCGAATTCATGTAGTAATCATAATGGTTCTTGTTTCCGGACTTGCCAAGGGGCAAACGGTAAACCTGTATCCGGAAAGCTATGCATCTTATTTCTATAACTTTGCACTTATTAATCCCGCACATGTAAGCAGAGAAGGGAAGGCAGAATTTGTCGGAGGATTTAAACAAAGAACCGGGCCATTTCGGAAAGTTTCAACGTACTCAGTTACGGCTGAAAAAGTTTTTAGGAACGAAAACGAGGCTGCTCATACCATGCGGCTTGTGTTTTTTAATGAGCGGGAAGGCCCTTATATCCAGAGGCCCCGGGCTTCATTTAATTATGCCTACATGCTTCCTGTTTATGATGATACCTACCTGATGGCGGGTGCTTCTTTTGGTTTTGCACAGGTTTCATTTACAGCGCCTACAGCTACAGGAGCAGGCTCTTCGGTTTTTCCTGATGCGAACCTGGGACTTATTTTGCGACGGAAGGCATTAAGTGCCGGTGTTGCATCTTTCCAGGTGCTTAATGCCGAATCAAGTCCGGTGGCAGGCAACTTGCGCCTTAATCGATACTATACATATTTTATTTCGGCAGAATTAGACGTTTCTCCAGACTTGAAATTAACTACTTATAGTTTGTACAGAGCACTCTCCGAGTATCCTGATGACTTTGATATTGCCGCTATGGCTACCGTCAGAGAGTTGTTCTCTTTTGGAAGCATTGCCAGGATTAACCGTGGGCTTTCATTTCTTATATCTGTCCAACCTGATTCAGGAGACAATAAGCCTCTTTTTTCTTTTTTATATAACAGCCCCTTTATGTCTCAGACTCCTCAGTGGTTTAATTCCTTTGAGCTTGTCATAGGCTATCGGTTCAATTGATTGGGTTAAACTAATTGCTCCCTGTATCTGAAGTTGACGGTATGCACCAGCACATCGTAATACTTTTTGTTTTGAATCTTGGCTTTAATCCAGCAAAAAGCAGTTGTTGCCTGAAGATCTTCTTCCTCCATGCTCACATATTCAAAAGCATCTTCCACCCGTTTGCGGAATTCTGCTGTGGAAGCAATGGACGGGTTGTTGTTCAGGGCTTTTACCAGCAAAAGGTATGTTTCTACCCGCTTGTAAACCGGACGGTGAAAAATGTCATTAAATGTTTTGCATGCAGACTTTATCCGCTGGTCCACAATTTCTGAATTTCCAAGTTCAAACTGGATGAGAATTTCTGCCAGACTTTTTTTCATCACCCATTCACGGCCCATTATCTTGGTCAACCGATTGTCGCTGTGGCCAATATTTAAAAACATTTTTATAGCCTTGTTGTATTCTTCCATTTGGAAATAATAGGTAACAAGGTTGAGGCAGGCATTCAGGTAAACCGGATGATCAAGTTTTATTTTTTTGTCATTGAGAAGATTTTCCAAAAGGACCGCGGCTTCCAGGTTTTCTCCGGAGTAAGCCTTTACGGCCGCTAGTAAAAGTACATACTTAGGGTAGAATCGATTGAATTGGCTTCGGCTATAATGACATAAATTTTCAAATAGTCGGTTCAGGTAATCAATGGTTTCATTAAATTTCTTGTTACGGTACTTTACATGCGCCAGCATATAAAGCATGTTTACCTTATAATGGTGGTTAAATTCATTGAAAAGATTTTTCGCTTCTACATCAAGGTATTTTTGTTCAATGTATGGCTCAAACATAAAAAACTCTTTGCGTGACAAACGCGCACTTCTCGTAATGGCGATCAGATTGTGAAGGAGTTTAGGCCGGGAGAGCACATTGGTGTCAAAATGGTATTCCTCCAAAACGTGCTGGCTGATTTTGTCAAGGTTAATTTCTATGCCTTCGCGCTTGGCTTTTTCCAGCTCAAAACGAATAATCTGGTACGCAATATTGGCATTGTCATCTTCAAGAGCTTTTTGCTGGCAAAGCTCTTTGGTTTCAATTAATTGCTTAAGATCCCCGGCAGAATCCATTTCATAATTTTGGATTTGCATGGAATAAATAGAATTGAGGAGGTTATAGTTTTCCGTTTTTTTAGCAAGCTCTTCCGCCTGCTTTAGAAAATTCCATGCTACAGCATTTTTCTGATGTTCAAATAAATAGCTGGTTACAAATAGCAAGTTTTCAATAGATCGTTCCGATTCGGTGTTTATCTGCTTTAATTGTAAAGGAATGAATTCAACTAATGTGCGGATAAGTCGCTTCCGGGTTCCATGATAAGCTTCAATTTTGAACGAAGATCCGTAAAGGTTTTTTATCAGGCTTTCTCTTTTGAGCGATTCTTCTTTACAGTAAAGATTAAACAGCTTCAGATCGACCCGGGAGGATCTTCTCCGGTATCTGTTGACAAAGATTCTGAACTCTTTTTTCTCCTGCTCTTCCAGACACTCTATGATTTCTTTTAATATATCCATTTAGCTCAAAAGATAAGATCCGTAAAATTAGCAGATCCTGCCTGATAAACAATTATATACTGTATATAATTGGAAATAATAAGGTCTGTAGAATATTATAAAGGGTTTTGAAAGCCCTTTTAGCGGGGATACTTTTGCCCTTCGATTAGGCATTAAGACAATCCTAAAGACTCCAGGATCTTTAGACCACTATGAACTTTACAAGCCCGGGAAATTTTTTTACTCTGTTGACGAAATTTTTTTAGCTAATTCCGGGCATTGTTTTTTTAATTTACATATATAGTCGTCCGTAAATTTTAATTTAAAGTGCTGCTATATAGTATCTTATTTGTGTATTAATAATTTTATAAGATCCGCAAAATCTAAATTAGTGTTTTTCTCTGAATTTGAGAATCGTAATTTCGTCTCGATTTCAGGAATGAAAACTCCAAGATCTTAAACCTAAACCTAAACCTAAAAGGCTCAGTTATTTTTAGTCTGTTGTCAGTAATTTAATTTTTTTAGCTACTGGGCCTTTTTTTCTTCTTTTCTTTCTATTAAAAACGTTATATTCAGGAATAAGTTAAGAATTATGAGAAAAATTTTTATCCTGCTATTTCTCTGCCTGTTCACCACGTTTTCCTTTGGCCAAGTCCGCTTTATTCATGTTTTGGTGGCCCTATGTGACAATGAGCATCAGGGCATAGTTAAAGTGCCCGCAAAAATTGGAAACGGAAAGGATCCTTTTAATAATCTTTATTGGGGTTGTGCCTATGGAGTTAAAACCTATTTTAAGAATCAAAGCGATTGGAAAATGGTTAAATCCATTGCAAAACCATCATCTGAGGTACTGGAACGGGTTATATTTAAACATGCCTCTGCGGATGTTTACCTGGTAGCCGATGCCTATGATGGTGAACTGATAAAAAATACAACCATTGATTTTTTTAAATTTTCAGCAGGTTTAGAAAAGAAGAGCATTATGGTAGACTCTGTTCGCATTGGCATAGGCGGTAATGCAGATCTTATATGTTATGTAGGCCATGATGGGTTAATGGAGTTTTCTCTTGAAAAAATCTCTAAAAAATCAGATGAGAAGAAAAGGGAAGCAATTATCCTTGCCTGTGCAAGCAAGGATTTCTTTGGCAGCTATTTGAAACAAACCGGTGCTTATCCCTTACTATGGACAAGTAACTTAATGGCCCCTGAGGCTTATACCCTATATGCTGCAGTGGCGGCCTGGATAAAAAAACAAAGTCCGGAAGAGGTAAGAGAACAAGCTGCGCAAGCCTATAATAAATATCAAAAATGTGGGATCAATGGAGCCCGCAGGCTTTTGGTTACAGGATGGTAAGGGTGAGCGTTTTTACTTATGACTTTGATCTTTTATAAACTTATCATTCCTATTGCGTTGCAGTTTTAATAAAAGAAACCACAGGTTACTGCCCAGATTCTCCAGACACATGATTTAAATTGATAAATAGTACTTTATAAATAGTTAAAAAACCTAAGTTTAACTAAGAGGCGATAGAACTCATGTCTTACTGATTAGTTTATAAATTTGAGGTAACCGATGTTTAAAATAGTGTGGCAACTGATCAGTCATTGGTACTATTTCTCCTTTCTCAATTTGTAAAATATTTGTATAGATTTCATTTTGTTTTGAATTATCCACGAGCAAGACATTATCAAAAAAACAAAAATGAAGGTTTACATTTTTGTACCCAGCTTTCCATTTAATGTCAATTGTTTTATCATCAACAAAATGACCTTTAAATTCTGTTCGCACTTGAATTCTGTGTTTTGCTATATCCTGGTTGTCTATGCAAAAGAATATTAGGTTTAATTGATAACCGTTTTCTTTAAATTTCTGAGGCCAATAAATGGGGTGTGAATCAAAATTTGTTTCGTAGCAAAAGTCTGTTTTGTTTAATATAGCCTTTTCTATGGCAGCTTCAAAGTTTTTAGTGGTTTCATCCTTAGCAAATTTTTCTCTCAACTCACTATCAGGAAGACTATTATAACTTTCTAGAAATAACCTGTCATAATCAAATGAAGTTAATCCTTCTGGTAAAAAAGAGGAAGCAAAAGTTGACTTTCCTGCACCATTGCATCCTGCAATTATTATCAAATTAGGCATTTAGTTTTAAGGCAGTAATGAGCTCGGGACTTAATTTACCCTCTCTTTTTCGAATTTGAAATAACTCCTCTCTGGGAAGGACCTGATTATTCAGAATATTCCTGGCTTTACTCATTTGTTGAGTTACTTTTATCCCGGTTATCAGCTTTTCTTTACACATATTACAAAATAACAAATATTCAACTAAATTTATTCAATTCTTAAGCATTTTTATAATAACGTTAAACTAGGTAGGTTTATCCGGCTTATTTTTTTGGCAGCTACCTGAAGAAAACCGGAGCGGATCCTTTATTATGGACCAGCAACCTTATGGCTCCTGAGGTATATACCTTGCATGCGGCCATCGGGGCTTGGATAAAAAATGAGTCTCCTGAGGAGCTTAGAGAGAAAGCTGCACAGGCGTATAATAAATATCAAAAGTGTGGGATCAATGGAGCCCGGAAGCTTTTGGTTACAGGATGGTAAGGGGGTGAGAATCTTTGAGTAGGAAAGCATTAGTATGTCAAGGCTTTTTAAGGAGGGGTGAGGCATGTAAATGTTTTAATCAAACACCGCTTTTATCGCTTTTTGGGATTTTGCCTATTATCAAAAAGATTAAGAATTCGAATATGATCATCATAAACCCTATAAAAAATAGTAAATGTTTTACAATTACAAATCCTCGAATTTGGTGTTCATTATTTTGAATTGTTCCAAGTTCTGGAAAATCTTGGAGGTTGTCTACAAAGCTGTGTACTTTAAGTGCAAATGCTGAAGTAGAGGCCTCTCCAAACTCTCCTTCCATATAATCCAGAATTTTATTAAAACTGTTTAATGCTCTGTTGGTCCAAAAAATTTTTAGAGCCATTTTTTATGGTTTCTTTTTACTTCTTCTGAGGAAATTAAATTATCAGGGTTTTTGCTTTCTTCCAAGCTTTTTAATACCTCGTTTTGCTGTTCTGTCGATAATTTACTCCAAAGATCACCCTCTTTGGATGAGCTTTTCTTATATATAAACTCGTAGACCTGATTCAGTATCGATTCATTATCAATCTTTTCTATCAGATCATGCAATTTTTGCTTTATTGAAGTTCCCATACCTAAATATAACAAAATTTACTCGCTTTTTTCTTTTATTGCTCTCTACATAGTGCATTTTGTTTTACCTTGTAAAGTAATCCATATTTGTTGCTATAGCTACCAGCCTAGTTCTGTTCTACATAACAAACCTAAGTTTTAATCAAAAAAGGCTTCCAGTTATCCTGAAAGCCTTTTTATGACTAGAAGCAGTATTGATTTGCGTCAATTAATTTGTCCGCTATTCTTCTTCTGGCTTCCTTGGTATTGTATGGGGCTATTTTGGTAAACCTCTTTAAGCCCAGAAGCATTAGTCGCTGTTCATCACCTTCCGACATGGCATTGATGACGTTCTTTCCGGCAAAACTAACCTTATCTGTAACATCATTTATATAAACCTTTACCATATCAATTTGTGCTGCTACCTCTTTTTCTCCTTTCAGCTCTATGAGCTTTTGTGTACGAAGGAGTGCCGATTCAGCCAGATAAATTAAGGTGCAAATATCTGCCAGGTTCAGAAGAATCTCCTGCTCGTGGGCTAGTTTATCCATGTACTTCTGAGCTGCGGCTCCTGCGGTCATGAGCAAAGCTTTTTTCATGTTGGCAATGGCTTTTGTCTGTACGGAAAACAAAGACTCATCCTCTTCACCGAACTCAGGAATGCCTGTAAGCTCTTTTTGTACGGCCATCGCCGGTGCCATAAGATCAAGTTCGCCTTTCATTGCCTTTTTAAACAGCATATCAAGCATTAGCATGCGGTTAATCTCATTGGTTCCTTCAAAGATTCTGTTGATCCTTGAATCTCTATAGGCTCTGTCCATAGGATAATCCGCAGAAAAACCGTATCCTCCATAAATTTGTACACCCTCATCCACTACATAATCCAATACTTCAGATCCTGCAACTTTTAATATAGCACATTCGATGGCGTAATCCTGAGCTGCCCCTAGCAGAGCTTGTTCATAAGACTTTCCTTCTTTGACCAAATGCTCCTCCATTTCCTGTATATCTGCCCCTGCGCGGTATAAAGCGGATTCACATGCATAAATCTGAATGGCTTGTTCAGCAAGTTTGTGTTTAATGGCTCCAAAATTAGCAATGGGCTGCTTAAACTGGTGTCTTTCCTTGGCATATTGAACGGATAGGGTGCTAGTCCTCTTTGAGCCTCCCAGTGCGGCAGCACAAAGTTTGATACGGCCTATATTTAGAATGTTGAATGCGATCAAATGGCCTTTACCTATCTCACCCAATACATTTCCAACGGGCACCTTGCAGTCGTTGAAGAAGACCTGTCTGGTTGAAGAACCTTTAATACCCATTTTGTGCTCTTCATTTCCTAAAGAAACCCCCTCGCCCTTGTCTACTATAAATCCGGTAAACTTATCCCCATCTATTTGTGCAAATACGATAAATACATCTGCGAATCCACCGTTGGTAATCCACATTTTCTGTCCGTTGAGGATGTAGTGTTTTCCATCTGAAGATAATACAGCTTTTGT
>JBKBXU010000235.1:0-7651 GCA_046313675.1 Cytophagaceae bacterium | reverse complement strand
CCTCCGAGCAATTCATGGGCTATGCATTAAGTGAATATTATCTGCTTGGGATTTTTTACGGCATTTTGCTGATTATGGCTATCTATAATTTTTTCCTGTATTTTTCTACAAGGGAAAAAGTATATCTCTATTATGTAGCCTATGTAATTTGTTATTGCTTCAATGCATTTAAGGAAGATGGTACAGGATTTCAATTCTTATGGCCATCCAGTCCCTGGTTCAATCCTTTTTTGGACTCCTTTTCTTCCATGTTTTTAATATTGTCTTTTGTATTTTATTCTAAAAGTTTCCTTGCGCTTAAAAACTATGCTTTCAGACTTAATCAACTTCTGAATATCAGTATGATTATTTATGTTGGAGCCTTCTTTCTAAATTTTTATTTCGATTTCTTCTGGATGCTTTATCTGTATTTGCTTCCGTTTGCTATAATTTATTTGGGAGGTGCATTGGCATGGAAAAAAGGGAATCGTTCGGCTAAGTATTTTCTTTTTGCCTTTTCTTTTTTGGCACTTTGTTTTACGCTGTATGTTATGAGGTTGGCAGGAATCGTGGAAACAAGCATTTATACCGTGTATATCCTCAACTTTGGTTTTTTGATCGAGGTGGTTTTATTTTCCTATGCACTTGGACAGAAGCTTAAAATTGAGAAAGAAGAAAAGATAAAGGTCGACAAAGCGCTTATACAGCAGTTGAAGAAAAATGAAAAATTGAAAGATGATCACAACAAAAAGTTGGAATCTAAGGTGGCCTTAAGAACCAAAGAGCTGGCAGAGGCTCTTGATGTCGTACAGGTAAAGAACCGGAGAATTGAGGAGTTAAATGAACTGCTCCAGAAAGATAATCAGATTTTAACAGAGGATATTAAAGATATAACCAAGGCTCGGTTAATGCTCAAGGATTTGACATTTGATGAGTTTAAAAAAATATACCCTGTTGAAGAAGCCTGCCTGAAGTATCTTGCAGATATTAAGTGGGGGAATTCATATAAATGCAAGAAGTGTGGTAATCCCGTTTGCTGTGCAGGTAAAACCCTCCATTCTAAGCGATGCACCAAATGTGGTTACGATGAGTCGGTTACTTCATATACCTTATTTCATAAATCTAAAATTCCTATTACCACTACTTTTTATCTGACATATCTTATCCTTGCCAATAAGGATATTTCTTCTCACGAGCTTTCTGAAAAGCTGGGCTTACGTCAAAAAACATGCTGGGCATTTAAAAGAAAGGTGCTTGATGCCATTGCTAACAGTAATTCTCCCAAACTCACATCCAAGGAGTGGGGAAAAATATTTTATAGCTGATTCTTTTCCTTAGTCTTTTATACCATTTTGGTAACTTTTACTACCTTATACTCCGACTCAGTCTCCCAGTGGGAAATCTGATGATTTTGAAGTACTTTTAACCAATCGTTTTAGCACCCAATAAATAAAAAGAAATATGAACCTAAAGATTACAAAATTATTCATCGCTTCATTAATATTATTATCATTTATGAGCTTTATACAAGCTGAAAAATGGTTTTTATTAGAATCAAAACAGTATGGATACAAAATAGAATTTCCTAAAAAACCAACAGAAAAGCCTCAGGTGGTAAACTCAGAAATTGGGGAGTTGAAAATGAACATCTTTATTCACGATGCATCAAAGGACGGCAAAGATGATAATTTAATTTACATGGTAAATTACACAGAATACCCTGACACATTGATACATTCAGACAAGACAGAAATTCTGAGTGATTTTTTCAGGAACTCAATTGATGGTGCCGTTAGAAATGTGCATGGTAAACTTTTATCTGAAAAAGTGATTCAAATAGGAGAGTACCCGGGAAGAGAAATAAAAATCGATTTCAGGGATGGTATGGCCGTTATTCGGATGAGAATTTATTTGGTTAAAAATCAAATGTACTTACTGCAAACTATTACAGAAACGAAGAAGGATTTCAATAAATCAATAACAAGATTTATGGATTCATTCGAATTGATTGGTACTGGTGTTAATAAAAGATAAAGGTATAAAACGGCATTTTAAACCCTTATTGCTAATAGGAACGTAAATAGCCAGCAAGTAACTTTGGTAGCTAAAGGTTACCGTGATCATTTTAAGTAAGTGGAATGGATGTGAGTTTTTTAAATAGGTAGCCTCAGGCTATTTATGCCGAGATGGATTTGGTGTTGATACAAGCTTAGCTGAACATTTATTAATGAATCAACAACACAGAAACAAATGAATACAGATTTTAAACCGACAGGATACAATTCCCTTTCACCTTATTTTATAGTAAATGGTGCTCAAAAGTTCATTTACCTAATGACAGAAATTTTTGAAGCTAAAGAATTAAGACGTTACGATAATTCTGATGGGACAATAATGCACGCTGAAATTCAGATTGACGATTCTGTAATAATGATTGGAGACTCCTCAGATAAATTTCCTCCAGTGCCTATGGTAATGCATGTGTACGTTCCAAATGTAGATGAGCTATTCGCTAAAGCAATACATGCCGGCTGTGAAGTTATACAAGAACCTACAGTTCGTGATGGAGATCCCGACAAGCGTGCGACATTCAAAGATTTTGCAGGAAATATGTGGTCGGTAGGAACGCAGATAATGTAGCTTCATATTTTTAGCATTTACTCCGCTCATAGTTTCCGAATTAAAAAATATTATAATTTTCAATAAAGAAGATTCTATAAGATTTAGGAAAGGACTTGGGCAGTGAAAGGTTAAATCTAATCTCTGTCAGATTTGCAAAACTAAAATCCAATATCAATGCAACTGAATAGACAATGAGCAAAAAAACAAAGAATATCAACCCGGAAACAACTCAGGAAATGATCAAATGCATTTCCGATAACAAATTGTTGAGTCCGGAGGAGGTGGAAGAAATATCTAAGGCAATCAGGATTGAGAAATATAAGAAAGGCAGTATTTTACTTAAAGAAGGAGAGGTTGCGAAAGACTGCTATCTTTTACTGAAAGGTTGCGTGAGGCAATACTATGTGGTTGACGGGGATGAGAAGACAATTTTTTTCTATGTAGAAGGGCAAGGGTTTTCATCCTTTAAGAGTGCAGGCAAAGGTACTCCATCCGAATGTTTTTTAGAATGTGTCGAAGATTCAAGTTTAGCGGTTATATCGGTAAAAAAAGAATTAGAGCTTTATCAAAAATTTCCAAATTTTGAGTCGTTAAGCCGATCAGGACTGGAAGAGCAACTAGGCGATTACCAGGAGATGTTGGCAAAGTACGTAACCTCAAAACCGGAAGAGCGTTATTTGGAACTGCTTGAAAAACGACCCGATTTAATAAAGAGAATCCCACAGTATCAATTGGCGAGTTACCTGGGCGTAAGCCCGGAAACCTTGAGTAGAATACGAAAACGAATTTTTTCAAAAAAATAGCAAGTTTTGCTTTTTTCTTGACGAACGTCAACGAAAAGCACCCATCATGCCATCTAATTTTGCTTTATACCATAATGAAGCAGAATCATGATAAAAAAGGCCTTAGTTACGTTAACCCTCTCGCTGTTTTTTCTTTCTTCGTTTTCTCAGGAATTAACACAGACTGTTCGGGGTACTGTGGTAGATGCAGACAGTAAATCTCCACTTATTGGTGTGCAAATTATCTTAATTGATTCTAATCCTTCTAAAGGTACTGAGACCAATGACCAAGGACAGTTTAGCCTTGCGAATATTCCTATTGGAAGAATAAGTCTGGAATTTACCTCCTTAGGATACCGTACTCAGGTTATACGAGATATTTCAGTTATATCAGGCAAAGAAACAATCCTTAATATAGCCATGACAGAATCAATTATGGTTCTTGATGAAGTGGTGGTATCAGCCGAAAAAAGTAAAAACCGGGGCGAAGCTTTAAATGAAATGGCTGTTGTAAGTTCCCGCTCCATTTCATCTAAAGAAACAAACCGGTTTGCCGGAGGCTTTAACGACCCTGTTCGGATATTGTCTAATTTTGCAGGAGTGAACAATTCCCAGGACGGCAGTGCGGATATTATCGTGAGAGGTAATTCTCCTAAGTATATACAATGGCGTCTGGAAGGTGTGCAAATTTCTAATCCCAGCCATTTTGGCGATCCTGGCGGCTTAGGTACTGGTGCCCCGAGTGCCTTAAATAACCATATATTAGCCACATCCGATTTTTATACCGGAGCTTTTGCTGCTGAATTTGGTGATGTCTTGTCCGGAGTATATGATGTACAGCTACGAACAGGAAACAACAAGAAGTTTGAGGGAATGATGGGCGTAGGAATATTAGGCACAGACCTGACACTGGAAGGGCCTTTTAAAAAAGATTATGCAGGCTCTTATTTAGTCAATTACAGATATTCTACCGTTTCTGTAATTGACCAGATTGGCCTGGTTGATATTGGTGGGATACCTACCTTTCAGGACGGGGCTTTTAAAGTAATGCTGCCGACTAAAAATTTCGGTGACTTTTCTTTGTTTGGTTTATCGGGATACAGCACATTAGACTTTGACGATGTTGATCCAACCATATTTATTACTCCGGGTAACAATGGCTTGAGGCAAACTATTCAGGAAGATTTTAGAAAGAGAGCGCACTTAATTAATACCGGAATCAATCATACTTATTCCATAAATAAAAATAGCTTTATAAAGACCACACTGGCTTATTCAAATGAGGGCATAAGGGATAATATTTTTGAAACTCATACCCAAAACGGTGCTATTGATTACGCAAGGGAAAATTTCAGAAGTAAAATTAGAACCTCAACCTACAGGGGAAACGTAACATATAACAATAAATTGAACGCAAGAAATAGTGTGCAGGTAGGCACAAAATATGCCCTTTTTAATCACCAGTTTGATATCAGCCACTTAAAAAACAATACATCTGATCGGGTAGCTTTGGTACATATGGATGAAAATATTGGCATCCTTAGAAATTTTATTAGTTGGAAACACAGGCTGAATGAAAACATTACCATCGTATCGGGCATACACAATATGAATGTCCTCTTTAACAATAAAAGCACCTTAGAACCAAGGATTGCTGCAAACTGGATGGTGAGTTCCTCAAACTCGGTTAGTATTGGATACGGTAGCCACAGCACTATGGAAAGTATCCACAACTATTTTGCTAAGGTAGAACAGCCTGATGGAAGCCTTGCTGAGCCTAACCGTGATTTGGATTTACTAAAGGCGCATCATATGGTTTTGGGATATGAGAAACGGTTTTCGAAAAATCTTCGGGCAAAAGTTGAACTGTATTACCAACACTTGTATAATCTGCCTGTGGAAAATGACCCAAACAGTTATTACGCTACGATCAATGAAACCATAGATTTTCAGTATGTTGACTTGGTAAATGAGGGTACAGGTAGAAATTACGGTGCTGAAATCACCTTGGAGCGATTCTTTGCTAACAACTATTACTTTATGATAAATGCCACATTTTTTAATTCTACTTATACAGCACTGGATGGTATAGAACGGAATACAGCATTTAATACCAATTATCTGTCTAATTTTTTAGTGGGAAGGGAATTTTATAATCTTGGGAAAAAAAATAACCAGGTATTGAGCATTAATGCCAAAGCATTTTTTGGCGGAGGAAGGAGAATTATTCCTTTGCTTAGAGACAATCAGGGCAACCTGGCTGTTGACCCGCTTAGCAATAACTTTTATGATTATAACAGGGCTTATGAAACTTCATTGGACGATATTTACAGCATATCACTTGCAGTAAGTTACAAATGGAACAAATCAAAAACCACCCATGAGGTATTTATCAACTTAGACAACCTCACGAATAACCAGGTGAGACTTATGGAATTTTATGAGCCCAATGAATCCGGTAATGTTGGGTACCGAACTACATTTGGACTCTTTCCTAATATGATGTATCGTATTTATTTCTAATTTAGCTATTAATGAAAATGAAAGCAGCGATAAGTGAAAAATATGGTTCCCCTGATGTTGTCCGGCTAAGGGAAATAGAAAAACCCGAACCTAAGAATAAGGAAGTCCTGGTGAAAGTATATGCTACAACAGTTAATAGAACAGATTGTGGTCTAAGGGCAGCTCATCCTTTTATCACCCGTTTTTTCACAGGCTTTTTTCGTCCAAAGAACACCATCCTGGGTAGTGAATTTACCGGTGTAATTGAGTCAATAGGGAAGGAGGTGCAAACGTTCAAGGTCGGCGATAAGGTTTTTGGCATTAGTGCCTCTACCTATGGGGCTCATGCAGAATATTTATGTATAAATGAAGATGCGAGCATTGCTACCTTACCAAAGAACCTGAGTTTAGAAAATGCCGTGGCGATAGGTGAGGGCGCATGGTATGCATGGAATAACCTGAAAGAAGTATCCTTAAAGGAAGGTGTCACTATGTTAATTAATGGTGGCAGTGGTTCTATTGGCAGTGCTGCCATTCAACTGGCTAAAAGTTTTGGCGTAGAGGTTACCGCAGTTACTAGCACTAAAAACATGGAATTGGTTAAAGACCTTGGAGCCTCTCAGGTAATTGATTATACCCGGGAAGATTTTACACAATTGAACCGTCAGTTTGATTATATTTTTGATGCTGTGGGAAAAACCACATTTTTTAAATGCAGAAAACTGCTTAAACCCAATGGGACATTCTTTTCAACAGAGTTAGGCCCCTATATGCAAAACCCTTTATTAGTACTATGGACTTCTGTCTTTGGATCAAAAAGAGTACTTTTCCCTATTCCCGAGGATAAAAAAGAAAACTTGCTTTTTTTTAAGAACCTGGCAGAAATAGGGCTCTTAAAACCAGTAATTGACAGGGTATACCCGTTTGACCAAGTCGTTGAAGCCTACAAATATGTCGAAAGCGGACAAAAGACCGGAAGTGTGGTGATTAAAGTGGTATAGTGAAAGTTAATCTTTGAGAGGGCAAAACTTAATCCTAAAGCAGACCTTATCACAGGTGCAATTTATGGTTACCGCATAGAAGAAATCGAAAATCCAATTACAAAACAGATCCGGTATTTGGATAAGCTGGTGGGCGAGTTGGCAAAGGGAGGTAGGTTGGAAAAGATTCTTTGAATCATAATAGATGGAGATGCAGATAATGCTAAATCAAATTATAATATTTTTATCGTTTCCATTCTTAATTCTGATATTATCAATAACTGTTTCCATATTATTTTAAGTTTTTAAAGGGCATTAGTGAGTAAAACTGGCGAATTGAGCTATTTTATTTCTGCAAAGTCATTATTGCTGGAAAACTCCGAATAAAAAGTTTTTATATTACTTGATGGTAGGGAAGAGGTTGAAAAAAATCAAATTATTTGATTATAATTACAGGAAAACATATTGTTGTGCTTGTGAAGGCTTTTCTAACCTTCAGGGTATTGAATTTTAATAACTAAACTCAAAATTAATATGAGATTATTTAAATCTATGATGATCCTGCTCTTTATTGTAGCTGTAACACTTTTTGCAGTTCAAAATATGGAAGTGGTTAAATTAAGCTTTTTGAATTGGTATTTAGAAATTCCATTATCATTTGCCAGCATCATTTTATATATTTTAGGTGCTATTTCAGGTGGAATGGTTTTTTCAATCCTTAGGAAAATGTCTTTTGAGGGTTCAGGCAAGAAAAAAAGCTATAAATAAGCACCTCTGCGTTTTCAT
>JBKBXU010000234.1:0-7692 GCA_046313675.1 Cytophagaceae bacterium | reverse complement strand
CGCAGCTGCTTTAGTTCTCATGTAGTACATACCGGTTTTAAGTCCTTTCTTCCATGCATAGAAATGCATTGAAGTAAGTTTCCCAAAGTTTGGATCCTGAATATGTATGTTAAGGCTTTGGCTTTGGCAGATATACGCTCCTCTGTCAGCAGCCATATCAATAAGCGTTTTTTGTTTAATTTCCCAAACCGTTTTATAAAGATCCTTAATATGTTGAGGAATTTCAGGAATGTTCTGTATAGAACCGTTTGCTTCGATCAGCTTGTTCTTCATCTTGTCGTTCCACAAGCCAAGTTTGATCAGGTCTTTCATAAGATGTTTGTTTACTACTACAAACTCTCCTGACAACACCCTTCTTGTATAAATATTGGATGTATATGGCTCAAAGCACTCATTGTTACCCAAAATTTGCGAAGTAGAAGCTGTAGGCATTGGCGCAACAAGCAGGGAGTTTCTTACCCCATGTTGCTTCACCTCTTTCTTCAAAGAATCCCAATCCCATCTTCCGGATGATGGAGTAACCCCCCACATGTCAAATTGAAATATCCCTTTTGACACAGGTGAACCTTTAAATGTCTCATAAGGCCCTTGTTCTATGGCCATATCTTTTGATGCCGTCATGGCAGCAAAATATATGGTTTCAAAAATATCCGTATTCAGCGCTTTTGCTTCTTCTGAATCAAATGGCATACGCAGCATAATAAATGCATCTGCTAAACCCTGAACACCCAAACCTATTGGTCTGTGGCGCATGTTTGAAGTTTTAGCTTCCGGAACAGGATAATAATTAATATCAATAACCCGGTTCAGATTTTTAGTTACTGAGTAGGTTACTTCATATAATTTCTGATGGTCAAACTTTCCGTCAATAACATATTTAGGAAGAGCAAGCGATGCAAGATTACATACCGCCACTTCCTCCGGCGAAGTATACTCCATAATCTCAGTACACAAGTTACTAGATTTGATTGTACCAAGATTCTTTTGGTTAGATTTTCTATTTGCATGGTCCTTATAAAGCATATAAGGAGTTCCTGTTTCGGTCTGAGATTCCAGTATGGCAAACCATAATTCCTGCGCCTTAACTACCTTTCTGGCACGTCCTTCACGCTCATATTTTTCATACAGAGCTTCAAACTCTTTACCATAGCAATCTTCCATTCCAGGAGCTTCGTTAGGGCAGAACAGAGACCACTCCCCGTTTGATTCAACCCTCTTCATGAATAAGTCTGAGATCCAAAGAGCATAGAAAAGGTCACGTGCTCTCATTTCATCCTTTCCGTGATTTTTTCTAAGATCCAGGAATTCAAATACATCTGCATGCCAAGGCTCAATATAAATAGCAAAAGCTCCTTTTCTTTTTCCTCCACCCTGATCAACATAACGTGCTGTATCGTTAAACACACGTAGCATTGGAATAATACCATTAGAAGTACCATTAGTACCTTTAATGTATGAACCGGTAGCTCTAACACTATGAATGCTTAATCCGATACCTCCTGCAGATTGTGAAATTTTTGCACACTGCTTCAGGGTATCGTAAATACCATCTATACTATCGTTCTTCATGGTCAACAGGAAACACGATGATAATTGCGGCTTAGGAGTACCTGCATTAAATAAGGTCGGGGTAGCGTGCGTAAACCACTTCTCTGACATTAAGTTGTAGGTTTCTATAGCTGCATCAATGTTGTTGCTATGAATGCCTATGGCTACACGCATAATCATGTGCTGTGGCCTCTCCACTACTTTTCCATCCAACCTAAGCAGGTATGATCTCTCAAGGGTTTTGAACCCAAAGTAATCATAGTTGAAGTCCCTGTCATACAAAATAGCAGAATCAAGCTGTGCAGCATGTTTTCTTATTGTTTCATATACTTCTTTAGAAATTAAAGAAGCATTTTCACCTGTCTTAGGATCAACATAAGTATACAGCCTTTTCATGGTATTGGAGAAAGACTTACTTGTAACCTTATGAAGATTGGAAATGGCTATTCTTGCAGCCAGTATAGCATAATCCGGATGTTTGGTCGTCAGGGACGCAGATGTTTCTGCTGCCAGATTATCCAATTCTACAGTAGTTACTCCATCGTATAACCCATCAATTACTTTTTTAGAGATATCAATTGGGTTAATAAAGTTCATATCCAGCCCGTAGCACAGTTTCTCTATACGTGCTGTGATTTTGTCAAATCTTACAGACTCGCGTCTGCCATCTCTTTTTATTACAAACATATTGCAAAAAATAATTTAGAATACAGGATACTTATATATATAAAACTAAAAACAAAGGGTATTGATTTCAAATCTTTAGAAATCTTCATCCAGGCTGAACTTCTGATCTTTGCCTTCGTTCATCACACCGGCCTTCTGATATTCTGCCACGCGCTTCTCAAAGAAATTAGTCTTGCCTTGCAAAGAGATCATTTCCATAAAATCAAATGGATTTGATACATTGTAAATTCTTGATGAACCAAGTGCGATGAGTAGTCTGTCAGCAACAAATTCAATATATTGTTGCATCAGCTTAGCATTCATCCCTATAAGGTTAACAGGAAGAGCGTCTGTCACAAATTCTTTTTCTATTTCTACCGCATCAGTAATTATTTTTTTCAACTGATCATCCGGCAGTTTATTTTTAATATGTTCGGTATACAGAAGACAGGCAAAATCGCAATGCAAGCCCTCATCTCTTGATATTAATTCATTTGAGAAGCTTAATCCCGGCATCAACCCACGTTTCTTCAACCAGAATATAGAGCAGAAGCTTCCTGAAAAGAAGATGCCTTCTACCGCTGCAAAAGCTACAAGCCTTTCTACAAAAGATCCGTTATCGATCCAGCGTAAAGCCCATTCGCCTTTTTTTGTTACACACGGAATGGTATCAAGTGCATTAAAAAGTTTACTTTTTTCTTTAGCATCCTTAATATAGGTATCTATAAGAAGAGAGTAGGTCTCCGAATGGATGTTTTCCATCATTATCTGAAAGCCATAAAAACATTTAGCTTCAGGGTATTGGACTTCATCAAGAAAGTTTTGTGCAAGATTTTCATTAACAATCCCATCGCTGGCAGCAAAAAATGCCAATACGTGAGATATGAAATGCCTCTCTCCATCATTAAGTTTAACCCAATCCGTTAGATCCTGCGTCAGGTCGATTTCTTCTGCTGTCCAGAAACTGGCTTCCTCCTGTTTATACATTTGCCAAATATCATCATGCTGGATAGGGAAGAGAACAAAACGGTTTTTGTTTTCTTTTAATAATGGTTCGATTTCGCTCATATTATTAAGAGTGTTTGTTAATTCTAAATATACGCAAATTTTATTTTAATATAGAAAAATATCGCAAACAATCAGAGTGATATTTTCTTAGTAGTATTCTGAACCTATTGCAGGAGAATTGCTGTTTCAGCTTGTACAAATATGTGCATATGGCGGTGAAAAGTCAAAAGGAAATTTTCCACATTCCCAAGTTGACGACCAAAACACCAAACTGCATTAACACATTATTTATTAAACAAATATATGCAACATCTTAAACCATATATTTAATTTTAGTTATGGTTTTAAAAGGGGTAGCTCGGAAATAAAATACTTTTCCACAAAATTATGGGCGGAACTATTTTGGATTATAAATAATATTTACATACATTTGCAGTCCTTTTTGGAATAATAAAAAGAAAATCAATGTACGCAATAGTTGACATAGCTGGAAAGCAGTATAAGGCTGAAAAGAACAAGTTTATTTACACTAATAAACTTAGTGCAGAGCCTGGTACAGGTATTGAATTTGATCAGATTTTACTTCTTAATGATGGAAGTAAGACTCAGGTTGGAGCTCCTGTAGTAAAAGGCATCAAGGTAACCGGAAAGGTTCTTGAGCATGTTAAAGGTGACAAAGTAATCATCTTCAAGAAAAAAAGAAGAAAAGGTTACAAGAAAAAACAAGGTCACAGACAAGATTTTACAAAAGTTTTAATCGAAGGTATTTCTTAATACTTTAAAAGGATAATACAATGGCACATAAGAAAGGAGCGGGTAGCTCACGAAACGGAAGAGAATCTCACAGTAAACGTCTTGGTG
Source organism: Cytophagaceae bacterium (assembly GCA_046313675.1). Classification (GTDB taxonomy): domain Bacteria; phylum Bacteroidota; class Bacteroidia; order Cytophagales; family Cytophagaceae; genus JBKBXU01. The sequence continues at coordinate 3,609 of JBKBXU010000234.1, read as the reverse complement.
TAAAAATCTACGGCGGACAATTTGCCAAAGCAGGCAATATTATCGTGAGACAAAGAGGAACAGTTCACCATCCAGGAGGTAATGTAGGAATCGGTAAAGACCATACATTATTCGCTCTGATTGACGGAACGGTAACTTTCAGAAAAGGAAGAAAAGACAGATCATTTGTGACTGTTGAGCCTTTTGCTGCTGAATAGTTAAAGCACATACTTAAGATATTTATCATTAAAGCACCTTCGTGGTGCTTTTTTGGTTTGTACCTGCCGGTTTAATTACTGCCAAAAAGAATGTTTCCGTTTAATTATTCTATAAACCTGTCCCTCAAAACAGGTGTGAAACAATTGCCCACTGGGAACTATCAAGTCGGACATAAGCGCAGTCCCAAAGTATCCAAAAGGCGGAACTTAATTATACCTGTAAATTTCATGTCCGCAGGGTCCTCAAAGAGAGATCTGCGGCGGAACAGATATATTATTTCCCAATTGATAAAAAACAAAACTGATCCGTTACTTTCTTGCAACTATTTCGATGGAACATTTGATATTCAAGCCAATAATTTCGACAAAATCTTTGCTTGTTTCCCCATCAGTATTTAACTTGTTAAATTAAACAATAAATGATCCTAAATAAATGAAAAAGATTTTAACTTTTGCTTTGTCATTACCTCTAATGGCAGGCTTGACATTTTCTTTTACTGCTTGTAAAAAAGGTGACGATGATCCAGCAATTTCACTTAGATCCAGGGACGCACGGATAACCGGAGAATGGAAACTAACACAATTAGAAAGTATGTCTGCCTCAGAATCTGAAGGAAGTAAAGTTTCTTATCATACTTCCTTCAACGGTTCTATCATGACAGATAAAATTACTGTGAATGGAAATTCTGAAACGGAATTTTCCACGTTTTCAATGAATCTTACCATCGATAAAGGAGGAAAAATGAAAACGCAATCTGTTACTAATGGAGACATTTCTGAAGAAACCGATTACTGGTCATGGGTTAATACAACCAAGAATAAAACAGGTATTAATTTAGGTGAAGATGGCGGTTTTTTTGAGATTCTTGAACTTAGAAATTCCAAAATGGTATTGGTGAGTGAAAGCTCATCTTTTTACAAAGCATTAGGGTCTTCTAATTCTACTATAAGCAATGGGAAATCTACGTTGACTTTTGAGAAAAATTAATTTCCCCACGCATGGATACGTACACACTGAAAAAATAATATAGTCCCAAGTATCCTAAAGGCGGCTCTTAATTATACCTGTAAATTTCCTCCGCCGCTGAGTCCTCAAAGGAGAGACTTTGTAATGGAGGAAATTCGACAAAACCTTTGCTTATTTTAATCTCATAATTTAACATTGTTAAATTAAACAATGATTGACCCTAAAAAAATGAAAAAATTTTTAACTTTTGCCTTGTCATTAACTCTAATGACAGCCTTGATATTTTGTTTTACGGCGTGTAAAAAAGGTGACGATGATCCTGCAATTTCCCTTAGATCCAGGGATGCCCGGATAACTGGAGAGTGGAAACTAACGCAAGCAGAAATTATGCATACAGTAGAATGGGACGGAATCAAAGTTTCTTATCATAATTCCTTTAGCGGTTCTATCATGACAAGTAGCTACAGCGTGAATGGAATTTCTGAAACAGCCTTTTCCACCTTCTCAATGAATCTGACCCTTGATAAAGGAGGAAAAATGAAAACTCAATCTATTACTGATGGAGACATTTCTGAAGAAACCGGTTATTGGTCATGGATTAATACAACCAAGAATAAAACAGGTATCAGCATTAGTGAAGATTTCGGTTCTTATGAGGTACTTGAACTTAGAAACTCCAAAATGGTATTAATAAGCGAGAACTCATCTTTTTTTAAAGAATTAGGTTCTTCTGATTCTGAAAGACTCAATGAGAAATTCACTATGACTTTTGAGAAAAAGTAATTTGGAATAATTTCTTTAGAGAAAATTATCCATACCGTTGCGCTGGTACAAGCTTCAAGCCTACATCAGTACAACGGTTTTTTAAAGGCTCTGACCAGCTAAAACTTCTATACTTTCTTAAACTCCCAGCTCCCGCTTCCCTACCAAAACCATCTCCAGGTAGTGATTTGCTCAATAAAATGAGGGACAACCTGAGGGATAAGAATAACCGTAGCAATTATTCCATAAACAGCACCGAAAAAGTGTGCATCGTGGTTAATGTTATCTTTGCTTTTTTGAGCCATTTGATAAGAAAATAACAGGTAAAGAACTCCAAAAATTATGGCAGGGATACAAATAAACCCATATAGGCAAAGATCCTGAGTAGGGGCAAAGAGTATAAAAGAAAACATAACTGCAGAAACGCCTCCGGAAGCACCTATGCTATTATACCAGGCATGATCTTTATGTTTTATGTACGAGGGGAGATCTGAAACCAGTATTCCAAGGATGTAAAATAACGCATAGGCAAGTCCACCGTAACCGCCAAACCTTCCGGCGAATGCCGACTCTACCCCTTGCCCTATAAAAAACAAGGTAAACATGTTAAATCCAAGGTGCATATAATCTGCATGAATAAAACCGGAAGTAATAAATCGCCAATACTGTTTGCGTTCTTTTACCAGATAGGGATTAAGTTTCCAGTTTTGAAAAACCGCAGGATTATTCCAGGCATACAAACTCGCCCCCACTGTGGCTATTACTAATAATATATTTACGCTAAATTCCATTGCCCTAAAAGTACTAATTATGTAGGAAATTATTTAACAACCGGAGAAGAAACCGAATCTTTAATAGGCATTTTTTTATAAAAGCGCTGCACAAATACGTTAATTAAGGGATTGTCGTGCAGAATAAGGATCAGGAAAAAGGGAATAAATCCGGCTTTATATCTGTACAAGGTGCCCCAGTTGGGAGAGGCTATAGAAACCAGAACAGCGGTAATAACGATATAAGTTATGGCCGGAAGTAAAATAAGCTTTGCGGATTTAATTTTTGAAATAAAAACCTGGGCAATCTTGCCTATTGCCAGAATTGAAATAAAGAAATATTCTATTGCAGCAATCGCAGGAAGCCCCCATTGAACATCCGTAAAAAACGGCCTGAACAATCCAATAATCAATGCCTCGGGGGCGTGCCGCAACATACTTGCAAGATCGGGCCTCAAGCCTTCAAAAATAAAAACATTGCGGTAAGCTGAGCTTTCTAAAGTTGCCAGGTAGTTGTTATATATTGAATGAGCTATTCCATCCAGAGTCAAATAGGGGTTTGAAAAGGTCGCCAGGTACAATAACAGGACAAAACTCAGAAGATAAATACCGGAATTTTTAAGATTCAATTCACTATGGCCGGAAATCTTTAAAGCTAGGATATAGGCAAACAAGGCAGGGAACAAAACGGCCACAAAGTAGAACTTTATCATCAAACTAGTGTAACACAAGAAAATAATTAGGCCTAAATTAATTATCCCCGGCTTTTGTACCTTATGGCCAATGTTTAAGGTAATGGCAATCGCTATACTAAGAGCCCCTATTACCAGCGTTTCTTTCTGAATGCCGGATGTCCAGAACACCACGCCCGGAATAAAAAACAACGCAATAGCAACAGCATACTTCTGAATGT
>JBKBXU010000233.1:0-7723 GCA_046313675.1 Cytophagaceae bacterium | reverse complement strand
GAACCTCCAACAAAAAAAGAAAGATCTGATAAAAACGGAATGCCCGCTTCGGGTGTAGATAAAATGTACCGGTCCTATTCTCCGTCGTCGTTCAATTAGGACATATAAAATCACACAGAGGGCACAAGGAAGGCATGGTGAATTTTGGATTGAACTTCGTGTTCTCTCTGTGCCCTTCGTGGTTTAATGAGAAAGTTAACCACATGATCCTTTCAAATCCCTTTATGCTTTCGAATCCCTCCACAGAGATAATTTGAAGAAATTCTTTACAGATTTTTCGTTTAAGAAACTACGCTATCTTGCATTTGTGAAAAGAATACCAACCTACATATTACTTTTCCTTTTTACGCTTTCCATTTTTCCTCTGCAATGGTTTAACTTTTGCGCAACACATCCTTTGGGACATGACCATCATCATGAAATACATGAGCATGAGCATCAGGGACCGAGAGTTCATGGTATCTGCAAAATAAGATTTATAGAATATGGTTATTGGCCTCCCATGGAGTGTTATAACGTTTGTAGCGAAAGCTATGGACTACCAGAGAAAAAGTCTTTTTTTTAAGTAACTTTTTACCTAGGGTTCAAAGGTTTCTTTGTTTTTAGGTCTTATTTGCTGTTTTAGGAGCGGTTGCCGTGCTTGTTGATGAAGTTTAACTTTTTATTTTTTTTTGAGTTATATAGTTTTGTTATACATTAAAACCAAAATTTTCGATGATGAAAGTATTTTTAACCTTCTTTGTTTCGCTTCTATTAATAATTACTCAAACTTCCTGTTCTGAAGGAGATTCTACCGATGTTAAGGAAGGAAATGCCAATAGGGAATCCTTTATAAAAGCATCCTGGAATGGTGACGATGTTGATTTTAAGAGCCTTCGTTGCGGTAAAATACCTGGTGGGGAAAATTATAGGATTTCTTCGTTTACTGATAATGATGGACATATGGTTATAATGAATTGGCATCGGGATGAGCAGGATAGAACAAACTATCATTTTAATAAAGCGCCTTCGGTTTCTTTAGATGTCAAAGATGGTGAAGGAAATACAGCCACTTATCGTCATACGACCGTAGAGGTTTCAGAAGTGGATTATAATGAGGAGCAGATTAAATATATCAAAGGAAAGGCAAATTTACGGCCTACAAATGAGGCTGCCAGAAATGCAAACCCTGAAGGAGGAGTTCTTAACTTCGAAGCCCAGTGTCGGTAGCATCTTTAACCTGAAAATTAAGTAGGTTGGAGAAATAATTTTTTTTGACGCCCCAAGCTCAAACCCTTCCGGCCACACCGCCGCTGAGCGTGTGGGCCGGTCACAGCTTACTGCCACGGTAATTCTTTAAGCTGAAGAGACGCTTTTTATAAGGGACAGAAAAGAAAGAAATTTATTATAGGATAAAAAGAATTCTTATTCCGTTAGGTGTTAAAATATTCGCTAATTTTAATATTATTTTAATTACTTAAACTTTATACCGTGTCCTTTTCTTCCCTTGGCCTGTTATCGCATTTAGTAAAAGCTGTAGAAGAGCAAAATTACGTCAAACCTTATCCCATGCAGCAGGAAGTTATACCGGTTATTTTGGCAGGAAAAGATGTTTTTGGAATTGCTCAAACGGGATCCGGGAAGACGGCAAGTTTTGTGCTTCCGATGCTTCAGCTTCTTCAAAGTTCAAAAGAGAAAAAGAGCAGGCATGTTAAAGCCCTTGTCCTGGTGCCTACAAGAGAACTGGCGGTTCAGGTGGTGGAAGTGTTTCATACTTTTAGTGCTTATCTGCCCCAGAGAATAAAATCGTTGGCTGTATACGGTGGTGTTTCGATCAATCCCCAGATGATGCAATTACAGGGTACAGATATCCTTGTCGCTACTCCCGGAAGATTACTGGACCTGATTTCTTCCAATGCACTAAGCCTTTCTTCTGTTGAGCTATTGGTTTTGGATGAGGCTGATAAGATGCTGAACCTGGGGTTTAAAGAAGAAATGGATCAAGTGTTTTCTCTCCTTCCCTCGAAACGCCAAAATTTACTTTTTTCTGCAACTTTGAATGAGGATATCACTATTCTTAAAGACCGGTTTCTGTCCGATCCGGTGAAAATTGAAATTGCTTCGGAAGTGCAAAATCTTGATCTGATTACTCAGCGTGCTTACCATGTTTCTCCGGAAAAGAAGGGTGTTCTGCTGAGGTATCTGATCAAGACCCTGGAAATGCGTCAGGTATTGGTCTTTGTTTCCTCTACCCATCGGGCCGATCATGTGGTGGTGAAATTGGTAAAAAATGGTATAGAGGCTGCCGCTATACATAGTAAAAAAAGTCAGGGGGCAAGAACAGAGGCTTTAAAGCAATTTAAATCCGGGAAGTTGCGGGTATTGGTGGCGACCGATTTAGCCTCCAGGGGGATTGATGTCCGCTTTTTACCTTTTGTGATCAATTATGAATTGCCACGTTCTCCAACAGATTATGTCCATAGGATTGGCAGAACAGGAAGGGCAGAGTCACCCGGTGAGGCGATTTCTTTTGTGTCTCAGGAAGAAGAACACCATTTTAAAATAATTCAGAAGAAGATGAAAAAGCAGGTGCCTATGCAAAATTCCGATGATTTAAACCTGCATGGGTATTAACTTACAATATTAATAACCCTTCTTTTCTTAATTCTCCCCAGACAGGCAGCTTGTAAAAAGGCATGGTTTTATCCGAGGCTGAATTTTCATAATCAGCCTTAAGCTCAGCTATGGTCAATTTTTCAGGACTATCCATGCTTGTGCGAACAAGTACTTTCTTTAACCACTCACCTGTTTCAGGTGTAGTGTTGATGGTAAATGCGTCGGACTTGTTTTCGAAGCTTAACTTCATAAGGGGATAGGTTTTACCTTTTTTGTGCTTCTCGTAGACAGACGTTTCAGGGGTGTTGCCCAGCCATTTTACAAAGGAGGAGTCTTTGATGGTAGTTTCTTTGCCCATGTTAATGGCATTTTCTATATAATTATGCGGTATAGTGGTTTGGGGTATTTTAAAATCAAACCACTCCTGCAAAGGAAAATCAAAGCAGATGCCGTGCATGTAATTGAACAAGGCTTTATTAAGTCCGGAACTAAAGGCTTCGTGGTCACAGCCTGAAGGGTCTTCATGTATTAAGTCATTATTGGCAAAAGCACCTTCTTCAGGTCCGATACGAATCACGCCATAGGCCTCCGGATTTAATCCCACCGGACTATGGGCTGTCATGGCAAACAAATGCCAAAATCCTGACTGAATCACATTGTTAAAGAACAATTGCCTTACCATTTCCAAAGAATCAATGGTTTCCTGCGCTGTTTGGGTTGGAAAACCATACATAAGGTAGGCATGCACCATAATCCCTGATTCGGTAAAGTTCGCCGCCACTTGCGCTACCTGCGTGACGGTAACCCCCTTTTGCATGCGCTCCAATAGCCTGTCGGAAGCCACCTCCAATCCTCCTGACACCGCTATGCAGCCGGATGCTTTTAACAGTCGGCACAGGTCCGAGGTAAAGCGTTGCTCAAAACGAATGTTTGCCCACCAGGTTACAGACATATTCCGTCTTATAATTTCCAGAGCCAGTTCACGCATCAATGCCGGAGGTGCCGCTTCGTCCACAAAATGGAATCCCGTTTCTCCCGTCGCTTCAATCATTTCCTGCATACGGTCGCATAAAAGCGATGCCGTTACAGGTTCGTAATTTTTAATATAATCAAGGGAAATGTCGCAAAAGGAGCATTTTTTCCAATAGCATCCATGAGCCATGGTCAATTTGTTCCAACGTCCGTCACTCCATAGGCGATGCATAGGATTGACAATCTCTATTACGGATAAATACTTGTCCAACAATAAACCGGAATAATCCGGCGTGCCTGTCTGGCTAAAGGGGATATCCATTTCTTTGGCACCATTCAGAAAGGTAACTTCCCCATTCAGGAGTGCAAAAGTTCGTTTCAGATTTTGGATGTCCCGTTCTCCCTTCAGGTATTCATAAATACATAATACAGGCCTCTCTCCATCATCCAGTGTTATAAAGTCTATGTACTTAAAAACCCGTGGATCGCTGAGAGAGCGCAATTCCGTATTCGGGTAGCCACCTCCCATTACAACTGTTATATCAGGGTAGTGGGCCTTTATAAACTGCCCACATCGCAGGCCACCATAGAGGTTTCCCGGAAATGGGATGGAAATACATACAGCTTTTAAGCGGTTAACTTTGATTTTTTCATCCAGGAGGTCAAGCAAAATCCGATCGATGTAACCAGGAGGAGAGGAGAGGGCTTCTTCCAATTCATCAAACGAAGTGGCAGATCGCCCCAAGCGTTCGGCATAGCGGCTAAAACCGAAATGTGGATCGATGGCTTCTTTTATAAAGTCATTTAGGTCTTCCAAATACAGCGTAGCCAGGTGCCGGGCTTTATCGTTAATGCCGAGTGTCCCAAATGCCCACTCCAGGTCGGCAAGTTGCTCAAAGCGGCTTGCTTTGGGAAGGAAATCACTGTCGCAGATGTTATAGGCCAGGGTAGGGTTTTTATTTTGTAAAAAGCGTATGACCCCATCTATGGTATTGATATAATCATTTTTAAGGTTTAGTATTCGTGAACTATTGGGTGAAAGGTTAGATGGAGCAATTGTATTAAATAGCTCTTTCAGGCCTTTTGATGAAAATAATTTAAATATTGTTTCTATTCCAAGGTCCGCCTGTATGGATGAGATGGTTTTGGTATTCAGAAAGCCCTTCAGATACATGGTTGCCGGATAGGGGGTGTTTAGCTGAGTAAACGGCGGGGTTACCAGAAGCACTTCAGGGGATTTGTCCATAGTACAAATGTCGGAACTTTTTAGTAAACCTGAGAGATTTTTCGTGCTATTTACTTTGGAATGGTAAAATAAAAGGAAGTAGCAGATTCTGTAATATCTGAAGACTGAGCAAAAAGCTTCTGGAGCTAATTGTATTTATGAATCAGGTACCTGCAAACTCTTCTTTCTTATCTTCCTCATTTGTAAGATAAAACCAGCTTAAAACAGAAATAAGAAGGATGGCCACGCTTATTCTTGATAGATGTCTCCTGTAAAGCCTGAAGTATAGTTTAGAGCTAAAAATAATATCTTTAATCTGATTTAAGGGGGCTTTTAAGAGCCATAATTGGATGTGCGATAGAATGGATAAGCCTGAGTTTATCAGCAAGCTTGCTATCCAGGGGGTGCGATGAAAGATTGCATACACAATAGCTTCGGTTATTTTTCTGAGGTTCTTTTGCATAAGCATAATTGCATGGTATATAGGTTTATACCTGAAGTACGCAAAAAGTAACCGGGCTAAAAGCTAACGTTTTGATCAAGGGTAAAAATAAAGAGAGACTTGTGCTTATGTACAAGTCTCTCTTTATATAGGGAGTATAAATATTATTCAATAATTAGTTTGATTACCTGAGGTGCATCATCTCCGGCATGAGCCTTCAGTAGGTATATTCCTTTGGCCAGGCCGTATGTGTTGATTTCATACTCGTTTACTCCGACATGCAGATCATAGGTATCGGTAAACACAGTTCGTCCTTGTAAATCGTGCATCGTTAACCTAATGTCTGAATCGGTAACGGATAAAGCCCGGATGTTTAATTTCGTGCCTCCGGCTACCGGATTTGGATAAGCTGTCAGCGATAATTGATGTCCTGAGTTTTCCAAAGCAATGATTGGGCTAAATTCATAAGTGTCATCCAAATCAACTTGTCTTAACCTGTAGTAAGAAACAGGATGGAAGGCATCTGCATGCTTATCTACAAAGTGGTAATTAATAAGCCTTGAGGAGTTGCCGGTAGATTTTATTTTGCCTATAGAGGTAAAGCTATTACCGTCATAACTTCTCTGAACCTCGAAGTAGGCACTGTTTTTCTCGCTTGCCGTTGACCAGAACAGATGGTTATCTTCATTGACTTTCTTACCTGTAAAGGATACAAATTCCACCGGAGCCGGGCATTCAGTGGTTAGGATGGCCTGAACAGGAATTCTTCCGCAGCTGGATGGCGCTTCTATAACCCAGTCAAAAAAGAAACTGCTTGAGGAGTTATCCCATTTTCCGGTTCCTGTCAAAGAGATAATGCCAGTAATTCCTCGTGGGTATGCTGCACCTGCATCAAAATACTGAACGTTATGGCTTGCCGTAAATGCCAATCTGTAAGTTCCAGGGTTAATGGTAAATCCTAAAGGGAAGGTTGTAATAGTGTTTGTGGCACATGCCATAGGTTGTGTGGAACTTTGAAGAATAGCTCCTCCTGTGGTCGTAAGGTTTATAGTTCGGTTAAGTGATCCAGTACAACCTCCTGCTCCCCGTACATTAACAGAAGCAAGTGTAATCTGTTGCTCTACTGTAAATTGCATGTATCCGGAGGCGCTGTTATTCCAGGCGCTTGCAAGGGAGCCCAAACCGTCACCGCCATTGGCGTTGTATCCTGTGGTATAGGAATAACTACGGGTGTCCTCCACATAATACGTGGTTGTTTCAGAAATAAGAGGAGTGGTAAAGGAATTAGTTCCTGTTGCCAAAGCTGTTCCTCCTGTGGGCGCAGCATACCAGTTAAAGTAAGAGCCTGGATCATCTACTCTTAGGTTTACCTGTTTTGACGGTGGAGCACAGAAGTTGTTGTTAATAGGTGCTACAGCAGAAGTTGAAACGACTACTTCATCCTCTACCACCGGGCAGTTGTTGCATACAGTAAAAGCTGCTGTATCGGTAATGACAACTCTATACGTTCCGGGAGAATTAATCCACAGGAAGGCTTGCAATGCGTAGTTATCGTCTTCGTTGGATAGTAAAACACCATCTTTGTACCATTCATATTTAAAACTAGGCCCCAGGGTACCTGCATATAACTCTGCAGAGATAGGGTTGCAAAGAACCACATTTGGACCAAGATTTGCCACCGGACAAGGGAATTGAGCCTTGAATGGAACTGTAGTTACAGGCGTGGCACGTGGGTAATTGGTTGTGTTACCAAGGCCAAGCTGCCCGTTGCCATTCCATCCCCAGGTATAAAGATCTCCTTCTCTGGTCATCGCCAATCCATGGCCGTCACCGGCTCCGATAAAGGCTATATTATTAAGCTGTCCTCCTCCGGTAACTTCGACATATCTTGCAACATGTGTTGCTACTCCATGTCCAACCGAGGATTCTCTGTTCGAACCCCAGGAAACCACTCGTCCATCGGCCAGCAATGCCATACTAAACCACTGTCCGGCGGCCATATCTATTATACCGGTAAGGTAGTTAGTGGTTGGGGCAGTTTCTCCGACGGCAATTATCCGTCTTGGAACTGCCTGACTTGGTCCTCCAACACCGTCTCCGAGATTTCGCTCGTCATTGGATCCCCAAGTCCATAAGTGTCCGTTTTCATCCAATGCTAACACGTTAAAGTCTCCTGTGGCTATTTTTACAATTGGGGGTAATCCTGTTACCTGCATGGCTAAATTACCTGCTGTACTTCCGGAGCCTCGTTCTTGCTTGCCATTATCACCCCAAGTCCATACGGTACCATCTGCCCGCAAGGCTGCCGCGGCATTTTCCATCCCTCCTAATTGAATCACATTATCTAAATAAGTAATTGGAGAATTGCTTGTTCTTACATAGACCGGTGTTAAACTTGCGACATTGCCTCCATTACCAAGCCTGCCGTCTGCACCGTTCCCCCATGCCATTACTCTGCTATCGTCCATTAAGGCATAAGAAGCCTGGTT
>JBKBXU010000232.1:0-7730 GCA_046313675.1 Cytophagaceae bacterium | reverse complement strand
TAAAAATATTTTGAGAATAGCAACTTGATAAGCTGATAAATACAGCTACTACCGTCAGGAATAACCCTGAAGTTTTTATTGAATAATTGATATCTATATAACTGTTTTTCAATATATAAACTTAAAAATATCTTGGCATATACGCATTATCCTTAAAGTAGACAAACCGGTAACTCAGCTTCAGCTCATGGGATGCTCCGGCTATATAAGTATAAGAACTAACAGGGGCATCATAAGAATATCCTAAAGAAATCTGATCTGTTAACTGAGCCATTACAAGAAAATTTAAAGACGATAAGCTGCGGTAAGAAACGCCCAGCCAAAGGACTTCATTGAATATAAATATATTGTTCAGATCAACTTGCAATGGATTACCCGGCACTCCTTTGACCAGAAATCCGGGCATATAACAAATTTGGTCGGTAAGTTTAAACGCATAGCCACCATGAACAAAATAATGTCTGTGCCTTACGAACTGGCCACTGAACTTATTTACCTGCAAACCCAATAGGTCAGGCGCAGAAGCACCCAGGAAAAACCTTTGGGAATACCAGTAAATACCTGTCCCCACGCCCGGAAGCGTGTAAGAAACCCTATCCATACTCAAGGTAGGGTCATTAGGAAGTTTAGTATTCAGCTGAGTAAATCCTGTTGACATCCTGATCATGCCTGCTTGAAGGCCTAACGACAATTTAGACTTATTTTTAAAATTGATACGATAGGCATATACCCCTGAAAAACCCATTCTTCCGGTCACTCCTATCCTATCATTAAAAGCTGTGAAGCCAAGTGCTATGTTTTTGTTTTTAATCGGACTATGTGCGGACAAGGTCTGGGTAGATGGTGCACCGTCCATATTCACCCATTGTTTTCGGTATACAGAGGTAGCCGTAAAATCCTCCTGACTACCCGCATAGGCAGGATTTAATGGCAAAGTATTAAACATATATTGGCTATACATAGGCTCCGTTTGGGCGAGAGAAAGGTGGAAGCTAAGACATAGCAGGAAAACCAAAGCCGAAACCTTTCTTCCATTTTGGGGTCGGTATGCTGTAATCCCGTTTTTCATCGGCTGATTACAACAAAACCTTTCAATACCGGATGATCTTCATGTAGCCTTACAACATAATAATAAGTACCGTCTGCCAGAATATTCCCACCTAAAGTACCGGAAACATTGCTTTCCCCATTCCAGACATTATTTACATTGTCATATTGCTCCGTATGGTATACCAACTGTCCCCAGCGGTTGTATATCTCTACAGTGTTTTGCGGAAAAAGCTCAATATGATCAATGATCCATTCATCGTTGTAATCATCTCCATTGGGAGTAAAAGCATTATAAATGACTATTGCAGACTCATCAATTATCTTAATTTCTGCCACTTCAGAATATTCAGGAGGACATGCTCCTGACTTCACCAATGCCCTGTACCAGGTTGTCTTTTGAATACCGGAATAGACTAACTTCTCAGAATAATGATTTAATGTGTTTATATCATTTTGAAAATTATCTGTTGAATATTCCCATCTCAAAATAGAACCATTATGTCCTGTTAGTTGAAGTGTATCATGATTTTGCAGCAGCCTGACAGTAGTGGATGAATTGACAATTCCGGGCTGTGTAACAGGATTGATCGATATGACAGCATCGGGGGAATAATAGTCGGCGCCACATTCTGATAATACTGTACGATACCAGGTTCGCCGATTAAGATTAGCGTAGGAAAGGGAAAAATCCTTGTTATCTATGGAAGTGAATGACGCAAAATTATCCGTTGATTGTTGCCATTCAGTGACTGTATGATGATGATTAGTAAGATAGACATTTCCACTGTTATTCCCTGCACAAACATTGGAAGTATAGTTCATTTTCCCGGTACCTGGAAATTCAACCGATGTAGGTTCGCACGCAAGAGAAGGCTCGACCGGCAAATACCGATGTACATGATCACCTACGCCAAGCTGTCCTAAGGTATTTTCTCCCCAGACGTAAAGTTTGTTATCCGTAGTTCTGGCAATGGAAAACATGTCTCCTGTTCCTATATAGTTCACGTCAGACAGAAAACCCAAACCTGTATGGTCTTTAACTTTCTGGGGAAGCATAGTGCTTACTGCATCATCGTTTCCCAGTTGTCCATGGTCATTCAAGCCCCAGGCCACTACTGTCCTGTCTGATAGCACAGCAAGAGCATGTCCCTGACCGGCAGCCAGGTCAACAACGTCTGTCAGATGTCCGTTGCCATCAGAATTCCGCACATAAGTTGGCAGGTATTGATTCCCCCAACTTCCAATACCAAGCTGCCCATGCCAGTCTGCCCCCCAGCACCATAAGGTATCAGAATTGGAGAGTGCGAAAGCATAATTATCACCTGCTTCGATCTTTATTATACCTTCAAGAAACCCTGTTCCTGTGTGATTTTTTACCTGCAAGGCGTAGGCAGAGTTAGTGGTATTGCCCTGTCCCAGACAACCAGGATTGTTATAACCCCATGCCCATACCGTGCCATCACATAATAAGGCCATGCCAAATACCCCTCCGGCCGAAATGGCTTTTACATTTTGTAAGGTATCACCCTCGGCTTTTAATACGTAATCAGGAAATAACAAGGGCGTATCAAAATTACCCCTTCCGGTTTGGCCCACCACATTACCACCCCAGGTGAGCACTTTCCCATCTTCGGTTAAAGCATAAGAGGTAGAGTTTCCGGTAGCAATCTGAATGATGTTTTGCAGATAACCCTCACCATTGACACCCCTAACCCTTACGGGATAGTTTTTAGCTATGGTAGTTCCGTCCCCGATCTGGCCGGCCCAGTTTACCCCCCAGCTTATTACTGTATCTCCTGATTGGGTAAGTGCAAGAAACGTAGTAAAACCTTCTATTTGGGTCTGTTTGCACCGTGGAGAAGGACCAATGCCGTCAATACCGGCAATTTCTACAGGATAATAAGAAGGGACATAGGTACCATTACCTAACTGGCCGGTATTGTTTTCGCCGGACATAAAAACGCGGCCATCTTCGCAAATAAAAACAGAATTGAAGTCATTACCGGAAAAGAATACCATCTGGGATAATGAAATCCTGTAAAGAAGTAAAAAAAGGAATAAAAAGAAAATTTTTCTTAAATCCATTAAACGTATTTCTCCCGATTAGGCGAGTCACAAACTACTCTAATTTAGCATTTTTTCGCAGTTAATTTCAGGCACTTCCACTTTTACATTCAATTGGCGCACACAGTTTTTAGAGTCTTTTACAAAGAGCATATACCTGCCCGGTTTAAGATTTGATATCACAGGTTCTGTTTGAAATTCGCCATCCTTACTTAGAGAATAAGCAAAAGGAGCTTTACCTGCTTTAATTGTATTGGCATCAATTTCTATGGCTCCATCGTTTCTTTCTGCACATGCACCTCTGGCCTGACAGGAGAAATTAATGACAGCCTCAGAACATATGTTTTCTTTTGCGGTGGTACGGTTTGCAGAAGCGTCTGATTTTGCTTCAATCAGCGCAGGTTCTGCAATTAAATTGGACTCTATCTCATATACAGGAGTGGTTTCTGTAGCAGAAGCTTCTTTTAGCTTAATTTCTTGTTCAGGATCATTATTAACCTGTTCAATACGCTCTTTTGGCAACAAGCAGTAAATTAGTATTGCAGTAATAACAACGGCACCAAAACCAAAGAATTTCCAGAAGTTGTTACTGCGCCCTACATTGTCCAACCCTTTGCTCAAATCTTTATCTATTTGCGCTTTCAGGCCCAATAATGCTTTGTTTACTACAATTTCGTGCGTGATTTTTTGTATTTCAAATGTTTTAGCAAAATCTGCATCAGTGGCAAGCAAGGATTCAAATTCAGATTTCTCCTCCCCATCCATCTGCCCGTTCAGATAGCGATCAATCCATTCATGTATGTTATCTCTGAAATTCATCCCTTAAACAATGAAATTAAATACGAATTATCCTTTACCAGGTTCATCAGTTTTTGCTTACACCTGTAATTATTAGTTTTTGCCACCCCTTCGTTTGCGTATCCCATTTTCTGCGCTACCTCTTTGAGACTTAGCTTATCAAATATGGTATAAATCAACAACTTTTGACAAGGCTTTCCTATTTGCCCCATCACATCCTCAATAGCCTTCACCTTTTCGTCATTAATAAGGCTATTAAGAGCACTTGAACTTACATCCTGAATAGACTCAGTTTCTGTTAACTGAACGTTCCGATTGTCTTTCTTCACTTTGCTAATCCACAAATTGCGCGCTACAGAATACATAAAGCCACCTATATCCTTTGACTCATCATATTTATTCAATTTGACGTGGTTGTAAAATATTAAAACCGTGTCCTGAAAAATATCTTTCGTATCATCATCATTACCACTATTCTGAAGGATCATTTTTCTAATGCGAGGCAGGAAATCTTTGTAAAGATTACTTAAAACCTTTTCATTGTTACCGCTCCTTATCGCATTGATAATATCCTTGTCATTCGACTTCATAGTAATCTACTCCATAAGATAAGAAAGGTGAACAACATTTTTAAAAAAGGTCAAAAACAGTAATCTCAAATATATATAATTTTCTCGTTGCTACTTGCAATAATTATATATTTTCTTAAAATTTTTATTTTAGGATGATAAAGTAGATAAAAATCACCCCTGTTTGCAACGGGGGCGGTTTTTAAACTGAAATATGCAATAGAAGAGTTCAACTCACTTAAAATCAAATTATTATTAGAAAATTTAATTTAACATCGCCGTCATTTACCAATACCAAAACATAACAAAAACAACATAGTAATGCATTTTTTCAAGAAGATATTTTATTAATAAACATCTTATATAATCACCTGTTTGCCTTTTACAACAAATTCAAAATTAAAATGAAAAAAATCTTACAAGTGATTAAAGTATTCATTATGAGTTTGCTGATATTAGTTTCAGTAGACCTCAAAGCCCAGCAATTTACTGCCATTTTGAGCGGGACCAACGAAATGCCTCCGGCCTTAACCAATGCCAGTGGAAGTGTTGAAGCAAGCCTGGATGACGACCAGTTGATCGTTACCGGATCTTTTACAAATCTTTCCAGCGAATTTAATGAAGAAGTGGCCGGTGGAGCCCATCTTCATCTTGCTTTAGCAGGCACCAACGGACCAATAGAAATAACATTGGTTCCTACGCTCGAAGGTGACAAAAGGAGCGGTACGTTCTTAGCACAAGACAATACTTTTACTTTAACAACAGAGCAATTAGAAGCTCTAAACAACAGGAAATTGTATGTAAACATACACACTGTCAAATACCCCGCAGGGGAACTGAGAGGACAAATGACTCCTAGGGCGGATCATTTTTTTAATGCCATACTCTTGGGGTCTCAAGAAGTAAAACCCGTTGTTACAGCCGCTTTGGGGGGTGTATTGGCAGAAGTTAGAGATAACCAACTAATTGTCACCGGATCATTTAATGACCTGGAAAGCGATTTTGCTGAAGACGTAGCCGGAGGTTCTCATATTCATATCGGTTTTGCAGGGGAAAACGGCCCTATAGACATTACACTTGTGCCTACCTTAAGCGAGGATAACAGAAGTGGTGAATTCAGAATGGAAAACAATACCTTTGACCTTACTCAGGAGCAAATAGAATTTTTACGCAGAAGAAACTATTATGTAAATATTCATTCTGCAAATTTTCCTGCAGGTGAGCTCAGAGGGCAATTAACCCCTATTGTAAATGCATTATTCAATGTCATAATTTCAGGAGCAAGTGAAGTCCCATCGGTGAAAAGCGATGCCTATGGAGCCAACATTGTTGAGCTTTATAACGACCATATAATCTTATCCGGCTCCTTTATGGACCTTGAAAGTCCTTTTGATGAAGAAATTGGCGCCCATATACATACTGGTATGGCTGGAGAAAACGGCCCTGTAACTTTCCCCCTCAGCACGATGCTTCAGGAAGGAAATTTTGCAGGTAAATATGTTGCCAATGACAACCACTATGACCTTTCTCAAGAGCAGATAGATACTTTGATGGCAAGAGGGTTTTATGTAAACATTCATAGTCAGGATCATCCTGCAGGAGAAATAAGAGGACAGATTTTGCCCCTTGCAAATGCATATTTCACCAGTTCTTTAGCAGGCATACATGAAGTCGATCCTGTTCAGACAGAAGCTATGGGAGGCGTTAAGGTTGAGTGGACAAAAAACCATATTGTTCTAACAGGAGCATTTTCCGGCTTGATGTCGCCGCTTGCTGTTGATGTGGCAGGTGGAGTTCATATTCATCAGGAAGGCCCTGATGCCAATGGGCCTATTGTATTTGAACTAGCTACAACTGCTACAAGAGATACGGCTGGAAAATTTATGGCCGAAG
This sequence comes from Cytophagaceae bacterium, assembly GCA_046313675.1. Classification (GTDB taxonomy): domain Bacteria; phylum Bacteroidota; class Bacteroidia; order Cytophagales; family Cytophagaceae; genus JBKBXU01. The sequence goes on along the minus strand of JBKBXU010000232.1, from coordinate 1,356 downwards.
GTAATATGTTTGAGCTTACAGAAGCCCAAAGAAGAGCCCTGAGAGACGAAATGTTTTATGTAAATGTTCATTCTCAGGAATTCCAGGCTGGAGAAATTCGCGGTCAATTGCTTAAAGATCCTAATTACTTTCCTGATACATCAAGAATTGTTTCCCCTGATAACAATGCCCTGGTAAATGTTACAGATAACGAGTCAGAAATGTTTGAGGTTGGTTTTTCAGCGGCTAATGACCCTGATAACAATACAGTGGTATATATTTTTCAACTAAGCAAAGACGAGGATTTTCAAGATTTACTGATTAATACAAATACCGGCACTGAAAACGGGTTCTCAACGACCATGGATGTGCTATACAATATTCTGGAAAATGAGGGGGTGGCAAATGATGCAACGGTTACATATTATCATAGAGCCATAGCTTCTGACGGAAGTGAATTTACACAAGGCCCTTCCAGAAGAATACAGCTCAAGAAAACAAGAGAAGAAACAACTTCTTTATTCAGTAAAATTTCTTCTGGCCAAATGAATGTATTCCCTAATCCATTTATTGATATCACTCAGGTAGAATTTAACAGCAGCTATGCAGGAACAGGTACTGTCAGCGTCCTAAATGCTTCCGGGTTAACAGTATATACTAAATCTCTTTCTATATCTAACGGGCAAAATAATACTTCAATAGATTTGTCACATTTAAAAGAGGGTATTTACTTTATTAATATAATAAATGATGGATATTTAATTAATACCCAAAAAGTTATAAAAAATTAGAGAAAGGGAATTCATTAATTTGGTCCTAATTCAATTTTATGATTTGAATCTAAAGACCAAAGAGCATAGAGTAAAAAAAATATGGGGAAGCTGATCTAATCAACAGCTTCCCCATTCTTTAAAACACTAGATATCAATCTAAATAAATAATTTCAAATCTTCTTTTTAATTTGCTCAAGGACTCTATTATTCATTAACCAAGAACAATAGTAAAAGCAAAACAGCCATTTTCAAGTCAAACCTTTACCAAATATAACAGAAGTTAAATGATGATATACTTTACTTTATGGCCTCACTTTCGAAATACGTTGCATCTTGCATACCTGTGACTTTTTCAGCAGGACCTATTTGGCGATAAAATCGCCTTTCTCGGTAATCCTCGTTGAAACGAGGACTATTGAGGTATAGAAGATAAAAAAAGGGTGGACGAACATATTGCTCACCCACCCCATCGGGAAGTTATAACTTGGTTTTATAATTTCTGAATTCTGGTTGTCTCTACCCTTCCACTTGTATAAACAATGGTTACGGCATACAAACCTGCAGTAAAATTACTACCATAGGTAATGCTCTGCCCTGCAGCCAT
>JBKBXU010000231.1:5695-7796 GCA_046313675.1 Cytophagaceae bacterium | reverse complement strand
TCTGCTGGCCGTGCCATATGCGAGACGTTATGGGCTATTTCATACAGGGTTGACAATATCCCATTCAAGGAACATTCCCCTATAAAAATAAGAACTGATCTGCCAGTAATTACATGTTACCGGAATTTAATGGTTGACTGCCCATAGGTTCTGTCAAATTGATTTAAAAGGCGAGAAACCGTGGCAGGTTAATAGGGCATTTGTGGCGGTGGAATGAGACCTATAAAAGAAGACAGCATCTTTTTAGCTATTGGACAATGCACCACTATGGGTGTCTGTTAAAACGAGGAGCTCAACGGATTTTTCCAGTCTGCCAGGTCAAAGGGGGGACTATAAAATAAGATTGGCCAAACTCGCCACTTTTTGGGGGCTGCGATAAATTAAAGGTGAAAAAGCCAATAACAACGTGTAGCCAAAACTGGGGTGTTTGCTTGTAAGTCAGCCTGTTTATCTTTATCTTTCCTCTGTGGCAGAGGCTAGGGAACTGCATAAAATTCCCCAGCATCGGCTACACCAACGTTGGGCGTAAGCAAAAAATGAACTACATAAAACAAACAATGGAATTTATAGAATCCTTGTTAACAGTTGAAAACAAACTGTCTAACTTTTTAATTTTTGTCTTCTTTATCTTTTCATTATTTCTTTTAATTCTTGGTATTATTTTAAAAGGTGAAGAGAATAAAACATTGAAGGTGGGGGGGATACTTTTAATTACTTTCTTAGCTATTTTAAGTAAAAGTAGTGTTGCTTTTGTAATCACAATTTTTATTAATGCAACTATTATTGCAAAGCTAGATTTTCTTGAAAAATTGGCTGCTATTATTTTTAAGAATAAAGAATATTTCCATCATCTTATTGAGCTAAATAAATCTTCTAAAAAGGAAAATATTGATAATAAGGTTAAAGAAGTTATGGAAAATATCCCTTCAGATAAAACAAAATCTAAAGAACAAGTCAGGAAAGATATTGAAGACTATGTTTCTGATGTAGGTAGATTCTTAGAGTCTAAGGGTTTTATGAAAAAATATAACTTTAACGAGTATTATAGGATTGACCATTCTGATAAAAATAAGATTTATCTTGATGCATTAGGGAGAACAAATACTACAGATTTTATTTATGAAATAAAAAATATTAATAATCAAGCAAAACTCTATGAAATTCTTAGACAATTAGAGTCTTATATAGAAGTTTATAAACAATATTTAGAGCGTGCCCAAATTAGTAGAAAGGTTAAAGCTCTGTTGGTTGTTGATAAAGATATTCAAACTGATAACATAATATTAAATAAAATTGGAATCCTTAAATTTAATAAGGAGAATAAAGAAATTATCAATTTAGCGGAAGTTGAATCTTGGATGGATGAACAATAATGCCTACGCCCAACAACATATAAAAAAGAGCAGCGGGTTCAGTGGTAGCAGAGCCTTCAGTTCTTTTCGCTGGCTGCGGTCTCGGGGGATATTTAACTGCTTTTAAAACCGCTGCCCGTTTTTTATACCAACGTTGGCAAACATTATGAAAGGACACCTTAACACTATAATCATTTTAATTATTGGACTTTTAACCTCCTGCAATAAGCCAATTGAGAAATTCCAAATAAATGACAGTGTTCAAAAGGCGACATTGGAATTATATCGAGATTCTACTTTTGTCGAAATAGTTAATGAAGGAAAAAATAATTATGAATATTCAGGTACTTGGTCAGGGGTATTAAGTGAAGGTTCAGTATTTAGAACAATTGCAACAAAAAAAGGAAGCCAAATATTAACACTAACCCCTACTAATGAATATCAAATTATAAATGGAGAAGCCATTAAAATAAATAAGAATAATAAGGCTGATATAAACATCTGGAAAGTTGATTCTCTAGACGTACCTAATTGTAAAATGTGTGAAGATGCAAAAATGAGCTTAAAAAAACTTTTCGGCAATGAAGTTAATGTAGGAGATAAGCTGGTGTTGGCTGGGGATAAGTTATTTTATATATCAAATGCAGGAGACACGCTTAATAAAAGTAATTACTCAATAACTGATGAAAGTCTTGAAATTTATGGATCGGACTGGGTGGATATGGCAGAAATAATCGAAAAACTAGATG
>JBKBXU010000231.1:0-5685 GCA_046313675.1 Cytophagaceae bacterium | reverse complement strand
AGGGAAATCAAGGAAACCAAACAGTAGGATTCCAAACAGCCATACATCTACTACCAAAAAACACAAACCATCATTTATGAAATCGAAAAAGAGGCGCCTGACAATAATTTGAAGGTTTATCTAACAAAAGAAAAATAACGATTTGCCAACACAAGCTATACTCCAGCCACTGGTTCGGTGCCAGAGTGACCATTAGTGGTTATTGTCCGCCAGAATTTTTAATTGTATATTATCGCCTGGCTTGCTTCGGTGTATGAGGATAGTTTAACTCTTTCAAGACCGTGGCCGTAGCATAGCAAAACCGTTAGGGCACATGCAAAAAGACGCATTAGCAATAGAATTATGACTTAGATATAAATTTGAAGAGTTCAACTTAAAGATAATTTTGTAATTACTACTAACTAATAGCACTTTAATAGACCATTTTTTTTGTTTATTTTTTAATACAAAAAGTCTGTAATGGGGATTAAAAAATACTCAAATTGTTTGAATATAAAATAGAAATAGATAATGATTATTAATCGAATCCAAATCAAAAAATTTAGGGGATTCAATGATGTTGAGTTTCAGCTTGGAAATAAAATTACTGCAATTGCGGGACAAAATGGAACTCAAAAAACTACTATTCTTGGTATCTTAAGTCAACCTTTTACCATTGGGAAAGATAATCCACTATATGGAGAAAGACCACTTTGTGGGGGGCAATACCGATCAATGCTTAGTGAAAAGTTTAAATTTTCTGACAAGTTCGATTTGCCAAATAATCATGAGTGGACTTTACATTTAAACAGAGAAGATGAACCTGAATTTACTATAGAAAGTATTGCAAGAAAGGATAAAACTGGTATTAAGGGAATTCGATTTTGGCAGAAAGGAGACAGGTCTAAAGGTTCTGGATATATTCAATTGCCTGTTATTTACTTAAGTCTTTCGCGATTATTTCCAATTGGCGAGGATAATTCAATAGGCTCCAGCAATGAAATTACTATAACAGAAGATGAATTTAAATTTTATCAAGAGTGGCATAATGAAATACTCATTATCCGAGATGTAGAAATGACTGGAGTGGATTATTTAGTTAGCAAGCAAAAAAATACTCTCGGTGCGAATACATCATTTTATGATTGGAAAATGAATTCTGCTGGTCAAGATAACATTGGTAAAATATTATTAGCCATTTTATCATTTAAACGTTTAAAAGCTGCTTATGGAAATTCTTATCAAGGAGGTATATTAGCAATTGATGAAATAGATGCAACTCTTTACCCTGCATCTCAATTAAAGTTAATTGATGCTTTACGAAAATTTTCATCTCAGTTTAACTTACAAATAATTTTCACAACTCATTCATTAAACATTCTGGAAAAGGTATGTGATTGGCAAGAAAATCCAAAGATAAGTGGACAGGTTAAAGTCGTTTATCTTGAAAAAATTAATTCAGAGGTTAAGGCTATTGATAATATACCTTACGAGGTAATAAAGAATAAACTTAATGTTGCCTTATCATTACGAAAGAAAATGAAGAAAATACCCGTCTTTACAGAAGATAAAGAGGGTGAAATTTTTCTCAGAGCTATAATCAAGAGAAAATCTAATATTTTACAGTTTATTGATTGCAGTTTAGGGTGTGACAATTTAATTGAGCTGTCGAGAAAGAAAGTCGTTGGCTTTAGATTTCCTGAATCTTTGATAGTTTTGGATGGTGATGTAAAAACAGAAAGCTCAAAAATGAAAAGGATCATTCAAAGTAAAAATTTTTTGTTATTACCGGGTCAAAAATCTCCAGAGAGAATAATTGCTGATTTTTTGCATAATCTGCCAGATGATTCACCTATTTGGAATTCAATATATGAAGGTTATAACAAACAATTTTCTTTTCGTGATATTCCTATAGAAAGTATTAATGGTAAGGGTGGAAGAGAAAAAGCTAAGGAATGGTTTAATTCCCAAAAACCTTATTGGGGGAGAAATTGTGCAAATGTTATCAATCATTGGATTAAAGAAAATGAACAAGAAGTAAATGTTTTTTTAACTGATTTTGAAAAATACACAAATAAATTCTACAAGTTTTTGATTAAAGATTAAATATGGAACAAGAGGTAAAATACATCCATATAAAGGACTTAGTATTGTGGACAGAAAATCCAAGAGAACCGATCATTGAAGATGCCACTGATCAAGAAATAGTAGATAGAGCATTAGATGATAGATTATCTAAATGGACCTTATCAAAATTGGCTAAAGAAATGGGGGATTATTACGATTATAGCGAACTCCCAACTGTGGTTTATCATGGGGAAAGGCCTGTTGTTTATGATGGTAATAGAAGAATTATTCTTGGAAAAATAAAACATGGGCTGGTAAAGATAACTTCTCAGACACAAATACGAATTCCTGATTTTCCTGAAGAAATACCATGTAATGTATGTTCAAAAAAAATTGCATTAATTAATGTTCTAAGGAAGCATGGAGATAGCGGTTCTTGGCAGCCACTTGAGAGGGATATTTTTATACATAAATTTATAGGAGAACCTAAAAGTCCTTTTCTTATTCTTGAAGAAGATACAGGTATAATTTCAAACAACCCTCATTTAAATCAACGTTTCGTTAAGGAAGAGATATTCAGAGAAGATGTTCTAAAATCTTTAGGATTTTCTTTTAAAAATGGAAGATTAAATACCATACATTCAGACAATGAATCTATTTTAATACTTAAAGATATATCCCAGAAAATTGGCGAAAAAGAAATTAGTACAAGGAGAAATAGAGGAAAATTATTAGAAGTACTTGACCCTACTTCTCAAGAAATAGTGGATAAGAACAAGAATAATAGTTCACATATTGCTAAATTAAAATTTGGTAATTCTGAAGAAGGACTAAAGGTACAGCCCAGACAATCTAAAAGGATCTATAAGACTACTGAATTATTTGGTGGTAAGTTGTATCTTCGAATTGGGGAAGTTAGCAATCTTTATAGAGACATTTCTGATTTATACCAATTTTATGTTGTTAGGAAACCCCAATTATCTGAAACATTTCCCGGTCTAATTAGAATGTCTTTAAGATTGTTATGTGAGACTGCGGCAAAGGAAGATAATAATAAGAAACTTGATAACTATTTAAAATGTTATTTTGAAACCGCAAAAACAGCTTTCGATAAAGATATAAAAACCACTTTATCTAATCAAAATGTAAATGAAAATAGCATTGTCCAGCTATTGCACACGGGTGCCCATAATTATCAATCATCTAATAATATAGATCAAACCATTGCAATGTCTATTATAATTGGTGCTATTATTACAATTTCTCATGGGAAACAAGGGGCAATATGAGTAAACATTATTCACCATTAAGATATCCAGGAGGGAAAAATTGTATATTCCCGTTCGTTTCGAAAATTTTTTACGAAAATCAACTAATAGGAACTAGTTATGCCGAACCTTATGCAGGCGGGGCAGGACTAGCCCTTAGGCTTCTATTTGAGGGGTATGTAGACCATATATATATTAATGACTTGGATAAATCAATATATGCCTTTTGGATCACCGTTCTTAATAGTCCAAATGAATTTTGTAATTGGCTTGAAGGAGTTGATGTCTCGATATCAAATTGGAACAAATATAAATCTATTCATCGTAGTTCTGAAAATACGGATAGTTTTGAATTAGCTAAATCTACCTTTTTTCTTAATAGAACTAATATTTCTGGAGTAATCAAGGGCGGTGTAATAGGTGGGCAAGAACAAACTGGAAAATATAAAATTGATGCTCGATTTAACAAGCTTGACTTAATAAACAGGATTCAAAAAATTGCATCTGTGAAAAATAGAATCACAGTAACAAATTTAGATGGATTAGCATTTATCGAGAAACTAAACAAAAAAAGTGAAGACATATTTATCTATTTAGATCCTCCCTATTTTCAAAAAGGAGCAGACCTTTATATGAATTTTTACGCAAAAGATGATCATTTAAGACTTTCTAAACGGGTTCATAAAATGCAGAAGAAATGGATGGTTTCGTATGATAATCATGAATTTATTTTAAATCTTTATCCTAACCAAAGTAAAGTTGTATATAAATTATCTCAAGCTGCATCGAACCGAGTTGGTGATGAAATTCTTATTTTTTCTCAAGGAGTAGAATTTGAAGATTCAATTAAAGCTTTAAATTCTCCAATTTTGTTGTAGTAGTAAAAAGAAGAATTTTAAAAGATTATAACTGCACGATGCCCTAACAATGCATATAGCAGACCAGCAGGTTTCTTCCGCTGCAGAGTCTCCCAAAGGGGACTCTGAAGACCTTAATCTGTTAAATTGGAAATTCCGAAGCTCCATTACGTCCGTCAAAAAGAAAATTACCTTGCTTGAAAGAATTAAGAAAAACATAGTTAACTTAGGGTTTAGGGCTGAGGATGATGGATTTATGTAGAGTGCTGAGGAAGAGCCTTTAATTTTCCTAATAGTTATTATTATCTCATGGAATTTAAATGAGCAATTATTTATTAATATTTTTATTATTTCTGCTAATAGGTTGCCAAGAACATAGTACAGACCAAGATTGGGTTGCTCAAAGTGATCTTTTTAATTTCCCTGGCATTCCCTTTTCTAAAGCTGAAGCCTTTTCTATACAGAACAGAGAACCTAAAAACCACAATAAATTTTTTTTATACGATAGTTACTCAGAGGGGTTTTCTTTTATTGATAGTTCCGGACATCTAATTCATGATAAGGTGATTAAAAGATCCTTGGATTCTAATGATATTAAAATATTAAATGAAGCAATTAATCAACCTTACAGGAAATCAAGAGAAGTCGGTGAATGTATACCTACATTTAGAGAAGCCATAATTTTTTATAATGAATCAAATGAGCCTATCGCTTTTATGAATATATGCTTTGAATGTAATGTATTAATTGCCAAACCAAAAATTAATTGCTTATTAGACAAAAATGGTGTGAGTCAATTAAAATTGCTTTTTAATAACCTGGGGAAATAATCAATATTCCCATAATATATTTAGCCATTACTTCGGATTGGGGTTTGTGATGAGCTGTTCTCTATCTATCTTTCTTTCTATTCCGCCGCAGAGTCTCCCAGCGGGTACTCTGAGGATCTTATAACTGCCAAAAATACCTTCATAAATAGATGAGTGGAAGAATAATAATGGAAAATAATTAGAACAATTAACCCTTATATGAAGCAAAGTAAATCTATAATAAGAAGTTTCTTAATTTTAGTTATCTTTTTCTTTCTGTTAACAGGATTTAATTATATATCCCCTAACCCTTATGTTCCTCAAAACTTAAGAACATCAGAAATAATAATTATTAAAAGAGATTTTTCTGCGTGGATAAAAACAATTGATACTTTACCAAATGGCTATGATTCATATGCTCAAAAAAGTATGTTTGATAAATATGAAACCACAATAGTTAATATTGTAGAATTATTTGAAGAAAAAAACATCAATTATCTAATAGTGATTATTCCGGACTCAACTGAGCCACCTATTCTGGACTAAATTGGGCCATTTTCCGGAGTTAACTGAGCCACTTTGTTGGGCTCACAAGTAAAAGTTGGGGAGTAAGAGGTTTTGTTCTAACTTTAACAAAGAATGAAATCAGAATTTATAGCTCCATTTTTACCTGAGGGTATTTTAAATCATTTCGGTATAGAGTCA
>JBKBXU010000230.1:0-7799 GCA_046313675.1 Cytophagaceae bacterium | reverse complement strand
TCACCAGCAGGTGGGTCTTGCCCGAGCCGCTCGATCCCTGGATCAGGGCGTGAAGCGTGTCGGGCATCCCGTAGCTGGCGGCGATGCAGAACAGGAACACCCGGTTGTTTTCCTCCCCGACAACGCCCGCTTTCCCGATCAGGGCATTGAATCGTTGGATCAGGTTGGGTTTGCCCAAAAAGTCCCTGCACCGCCCGCTTGCCGTACTGTCAAGTGCTCTCCCTGTGCTTTCCGGTTTTTGGCCTGTTTCCCGGCTGTCCCGGTAGTCTTCCAGAAGGTCGGCCAGGCGGCACAGGTCGAGCTCCAACAGGTCTGCCCTGAGGTTCAGCTTTTCGGCCGCTTCCCTGGCTATCCGTTCCGTCTGTTTGTTCTCGTACAGGTCCAGGCGGTTGCGGTAGCGGTTGTAGGCACTGTTGCCCTTCCCTTCGACCATCAGGCTGATCTGCAATCTGTCGGGTTCCTGTCTCACCCCGCCTTTTACGTAATAATGCGCCGTGTCTGTAAAGTATATGATACGGTGCGGGTTGGAAGTATCAAACCTGCCTGCCGCATGGCATCGATTGGTTTCCTGCGTGTTGACTTTTGGCTGTGGGACGGATTTGGATGGTTCAGGGTCTGCCGGTTGGATCACCTGTTTCCGCACCTCTTTTTTTATTTCATCTGAACCATTCTGATCTCTCTGATGATCCTCCCGTTCGGTTTTCAGCGGTATCTGCTCCCGGGTTTCTTTTATTTGCTCACCTGCGTTTTTATTTTCAAAGGAGTTTGCGAACCGCCCTGCGGTTTCATTTGAAGAATAAAGAGATCCGTTTGGCCCACCAAAAGGGATACGACTGTCCAGCAGGTGATTGAAAAGTCCTTCCGCACTGTCCGAATGGTTGACGTAAAGGCTGTTTACATCCTCGCCCTCTAGGGTGTTTACCCGGCTGATCTTGACAGCGGGAAGCAGGCCTTTCAGCTTTTCACCCTGTTTCCTTTCCCCTTCCAGTCCGGCGGCATCCCCGTCAAAAAAGAAAACGATTTCCTGTAAGTTGTTCAATGATTGGATTGCACTGATATGCTCCTCCGTCAGCCCGTTGGTGCCGTAGCAGGCCAGTATTTCGTATTCCGCAGGAATGCCGGGGATTTGGAGCAGGGTGGCCGCATCGATGACGGCTTCGGTCAGGATCAGCTTTGTTGTTTCGGGTTTGGGATAATACGGGTAAAGCCCCTGTCTGTCCCTGAGGTAAAAGTGGCGTGCCTGTCTGTCATCTGCCGTGCTGCGGAAGTAAAGGCTTACAACCTGGCCCTCCCTGTTCCTGAGCGGGAACACGATCCCCCCTTTGCCGAAGGGGCTGTAGGCCTTTTCTCCTGTGCGGTTGTTTGTATGCCCTTTGTCCAGCAACAGGCCGTATTCCAGGCAGTTTTCGATCAGGGCCTCGTCCTTTCTCGTGCCGTGGTGGAACTGGCCGGAATTGTAGCCAACCTCCGTTTTGCCGTGGTCCAGCCCACGGCTTCCCAGGTATTCACGGGCAGGTTTGCTGTTGTGTATGGCATTTTTGAAGTAGGTGAACATGTTTGTGAGCAGCGTAATCCTGGTCAGTTTCTGGGCGGGGGAAGCTGTTCCTGTGATCAGTTCCCCGGCTTTGAGGATCGCCTGGTGTTTATCCGTTTTTTCCATGTGCATGATAAAGTCGATCACGTCCAGGCTCTTGCCATGCGTGGGGCAGTTGGAACTGAAGCAGTAGGCAGTCTGGGTCTTGTAATATACCTGCATGCTCGGGGTCTTGTCCGGGTGGAACGGGCAGTTCAGACGGCTTTGCTTGTCCGGTTTCAGCCCGTAATGTTCCAGGACTTCCTTTAACGTCAGTCTGGTTTTGATCTCCGCTATCTCCATGTCAGCGGGCTGCGGTTTTGGGAAGCGTTTTGCGGAACAGGTCCCGGAGCCTGCGCAGCGTGAGGTAATGGTCGCTCAGCTCCCCGGCGAAGTCCGCCTCGTGTCTGCACACGTACACCAGGTCGCCCATCAGCGTGTCCAGCTGCTCGGACAGCAGCTGCGGATCGTGCTCCTCGGACAGGAACCTGTCCAGCTCCCGGTAGTCGTATCGGTAGCCGTTTTCCTCTTTTACAGTCGTGTTTTCTTCCATATCAAAATTATTTTTGGCCATTTTGTACATTGTAAATGTAATTATAAATGTACTATTAGGCAACTATAATAATGACAATATGGATAATTATTGCTTAAAATTGACAGTATGGCTATCTTTGTAGTGTTTTATAATCAGTCAGCATATGGGGTTAGCCAACAATATCAAGCGTTTAAGAGAGCAAAAAGAACTTCTGCAAAAGGAAGTGGCCGCAGAGATGGGATTGGGAGTGTCCCATTACAGCAAAATCGAGAATGGGCAGAGGGAAGCCTCCGTGGATCTGTTGGATAAGATGGCCAAGTTTTACGGCATCACCATTGACCAGATCGTGCACATGGGCAAAGAGGTTCCTACAGAGATTACTTTAGAAGATAAAACAGCCTCCGAACAGGTGCGCCTGATTGCCGAGCTGGACGAAAAGGACAAGTCCGTTATCTTTGGACTGATCGAGACAATGCTCACCAAAAAGAAGTTCAAGGACTTCTTTCAGAAAAATGTGGCGGCGCTGTAAATGAAAAAAGCCCGGCAGTGCCGGGCTCAAACTTTGCTGATTAAATTACTTACTTCGATTATTGAAAATATTCGATTTCAATAAATTTTTTACCGTTTTCTTCATAAAAATCAAAGAGAATTCTTTCTTTTAAGTCATTACTTACTAGGCTAAAAATTCCTCCTGAATCATCGTCAAAATTGAAATTGAAATTGAAATTGGCAATGGAATTAATAACTATACCACCACAATCACGAGATAAGGAGGTTAGTAAATAAATTCTGTCTTCCGATTTGAACTTTTCATTTACTATATTTATTAGCCCTGTTTTATCTTCAAATGGAAGAACAGTTTTAAATACTTCTTTAAGAGTAGAAATTTTTTCAAGTATTTTATCCGTCTCAACTATAGACAATAAACACCTTTCACTATCAGTAGTCAACTTTTCAATCGTGTTTATATAGCTCTGAAGAGATTGCTTTCCAAACAATCTTCGTTTTTTTTGATCAAGCGTCTCCTCTAACATCTTAATTATTATAGTTTACTTTTGATTTATTATTATCCAGTTTAGGTCTACCATAATTGTTCATCCTTACCTTACCGTTGTCTGTTTTTACATTTCCGGCTTCCCAGTGAGGTTGGCCTTGGTGACTTCTATCCAATGTTTGTTGTTGAACAGATTTTGTCTGAGTTCCACCTCCTTTTGCTGGTACATCGTATGTATATTCTCTTCCTGAACTATTTCTAGATTGAGATTTTGGTTGCTGACTAGTAGGAATTCCAGCATCTCGCATTGCTTCTCTTCTGGCAGCTCTTGAAGTGGATGATGCTTTATCACCTGATTTGACAGCATCAATCGCATTATTGATGATCTTGACATCCTTTCCGATCTTCCCTACTTTGGCTACGTCCCCTATGTATGGGATTATTCCGGCCGTACTGATGGCAGCACCCAGCCAGTCACCGTTCTTTGCCTGCAAGCCCGCATTCAGGCCATCGGCAATACCTGTAGGATCAACCACTCCGACAATATCCAGAGCAGCACTGAGGATATCATCCCCCTGCAATGAATAATTGCCCCCCAAATCCCCAACTATCCTGCCCGCATTGACATCGATATCGATAAGGTCGGTCACGATGGTCACACTGGAATTGTTCTCCCCGTGTATTCGGATGTCAAACATCCCGTCTGGATCTATCCTTGACAATGGATTGTTCTGCACGAAGTTGTACGGAGAAACCCATTCCCTTTCACTGGCCATGGGATCCGGGCTGGTCCAGCGCCCTATCACAGGGTCAAAATACCTCGCCCCAAAGTCGTATAGATTAAGATTCAGGTCGTCCAGCAATTCCTTGCCGTTGTAGAGGTACTTGTTGATTTTTTACTTACATCGTAGGAGCAGCCTTAATACTTTCCTTCAATGCGTTCAAAAACTCCTTATCATCGATATGGCTTGATGATTGCATTAATTCTATCTCCCTTATCACTTTTTCCTTTTCTTCAAACTTTAATTTAGTGTAAAATAGATCAGCTATTGCTTCTTCACTCGAAGGGTTGGAAGATATATAGTCCTCAATTTCTCCGACAAGCTCTTCAAAATGTCCATCTCTTCCGGCAATGTCTCCCTTCTTTTCAAGAGACAAGGCTTTAAAAGTTTTAAGGTATAGCGCCTTTTTGTAGCACGGCTCAAAGCTAGATTCTTCTAAAGAATCTATAAATGAATACCCCCGTTCATATTCTTTCATCAACAATAGCAAAGTGATTTTAAGATCTACAAATCTACTCTCAAAATCGGGGCATAAATTATAGCCTTTTTCAATAATGGCCATTGAAAGCTTAAGGTTGGCTTCATCATTGTCTAAATAGTAATCATTCAGACTGGAATTAGCTTCGACATACCATTTATCGCAGTTTCCCTGCCCGTTACCTTTACAACCTGTAACGAATATCACTATTGTAAATATCGATACACATTTAATTAATTTTATCATTTTCTTTACTTATTAGGGAAGGTCCAACTGTGTTTAAAAGAATGTGGGTAAGGGGTGAGCGGATGATATACAACCGGTGTCCTCATATTAGCTGAGTTTGTTGCCCACCAACCGCCACTCACGCTGACTCCGGTAAAACTTTTTGACTGACTTGTCTGAGAAGCCGGTATCGTAACACTGCCTACCCCTATTTGTGTCCCTGTTTGTTTGGCATAACTGCCCTGAGGGTTTCTTAAGGCCGTGGTATAGCTTTGCCCCCCGTAATCGACACTCAGACCAGAATGAGCATCCACCCTGCCATCCGTTCCGGAATTTGAACCGACAACTATGGCAGAAATTTTGACACCCTCAAATTTCCGTCCAAGAACATTATTTTCTGACCCCTCAGACATGTTATAGCGTACATCTGCAGATATAGTCACGTTGCTTTTTGCTTTCACATTTATCAGATGGTTGGCGGCATACCTGCCTTGCTCAACATCCATAGCTACATACCCGACCCTGTTAGATTCCTGTCCTGGAAGCTTGAATGCTACTCCTAAATCTCTTAAGATGTCCGAATCTTTGGCCCCAACATAAGAGTAACCTTCAGGGGTGTCGCTGGCAGAGGTGACATTATCCATCCAAGTATATTCGTTCGTCTCCCTATTCACTACCCAATCAAATGCACCATCAGGATCAATTCGGTTAAGCGGGTTATTCTGCACGAAGTTGTAAGGAGAAACCCATTCCCTGAGATGGGCCATGGGATCTATGCTGATCCAGCGTCCTATGGCCGGATCAAAAAGACGTGCCCCGTGGTCGTATAAATTGAGGTTAAGATCATCCAGGAGTTCCTTCCCATTGTAGAGGTAACGCTATACTCCTACGCAACCTTACCGCCTCGTTTTAAGCCCACCCCCGCACACTTTTAAAGAACGTTTCTGCCCTTCCGGCACACTCCCATAAAGATAGTTTTTTTCTTTCAGTTGAAGGTATTTTCAGTTGAAAAAAGAAACAGGCGTAGTGGTGATCCCCCAATAAAACATCTTCTTAAAAGAAAAAACGGAAAAAAAGAAAGCCCTGCATCTGGCGGGTATGGGCAAAAAGCAAGGGAGTGAAGCGGTTTAAGGTGCGGTTGGTTGCGGGCGGGTAAATAGCGCAACGGACTTGCTTTTTGACGGCGGGCAGGCCTCGTGCGACCCGCCTAACTTCGCTCTTCTTTTTTGTTGTTTTTTTTCTGCACATAACCCGATTTCGGAGACGGGATCTGGCCTTGTGGGCGGGAAAAGCTTCCATGATCGGGGGTTGGGGGTGATTTTTAGGCGGCCGGCCTCTGCGGGTTGGTTGCGGGCCGCCTGCGGGTGCCGCCGACAGCCTGCCGGGGAAAGGGTGAGAGACGAACCCGACCGGTAGTGAGCAGCGCCCATGATACCGCTTTCTTTTTGAACTGTTCATCATGGGCGCTGCGGTCTGTCGGTGGCCCGCAGGCCCGCAATAACCCTGGCTGTGGGTGGATCCCGGCAGTGACTGGCGAAGCGGACCCGCAGGGCAGTCTCTGCAGGGAGACACGGGAACAGCCGTGAGGAAGAGGAAGGAGCGCAAAAGACATGACAGCATCCGCCCCGGCGGACCCGAAGGGCGAACGGCTCTGTTTTATGCCTTTAAAAACAAACACTTTATAAAACAGTGCCGTGAGTGCTGGCGTGGCTTTTTGCCGGATGACGATGACGAACGCCGCTTAACCTGTGACCGTTATCCTTACTGCAAACCTCCCTTCGGAGCCCTTAACCCAGCGGATGGTGTTTCTGTACCGCCGCCTTCAGTTCCTCCAATCCCGTCTGCCTGTACCTCTCCGTCGAACTCGGGTTTTTGTGGCCTGCGAACACCTGGACAACCCGTAAGTCCTTTCCCTCCTTCAACAGGTTGGCGATCACACTCTGGCGTATGGTTTGGGCGTTCAGTTTCCTTTCCGGAAAGAGATCCCTAAAAGTCTCCACCAGATAATTGATGTCATCGGCTTTGATTGCCTTTCCCCGGATGTTCAGGATCAGCCTTTCCGTTTCTTCTTTCTGTATTTCCGGTCGTATTTCGTGGATGTAGCGGTAAAAAAGCATGATCTGTTTGGGTTTCATCTTCAGGGTTCTCGGCAAGGTCTTCGCCATGCCCCTGCTGTAAACCGTTCCGGCTTCCAGGTCAACATCCGCTAACCTCACCTGTTCTGTTTCCTTCAACCTCAAGCCCTGGTAGATCAGCAGACTGACAACCACCTGGTTCCTGATCCTTACACTTTCATAACGTTCCTTCCTTTCCATCAACTGTTCAAGTTCAGCTGAAGAAAAAAGATCCTGCAGCTGGATGTCCTGTCCCTTGGCATCCCTCAGCCTCAGGAACCTACAGGGATGGTCTTCCCGCTTTCCGGTATGCAGCAGCCAGTTGTGCCAGGATTTTGCCCCGTAAAGCATCCTGTTGACCGTCCTCGGGTTTTTGTGTTTCTTCCTCAGATAATCCACATACTGCAGGATTTCTTGGTAGGTGGCTTTTTCCGCCCTTTCCTCCGTCATATAATCCAGATAGATCCTGATGTCCCGCAGGTAGATCTTTGCCGTCTCCGGGGTGTGCCTTTCCAGCAGGTATTTTTCCAGTTCTTTATCTTTCAACATATTTGCTTGGATAGGTAATGTTTGCTGATTTTGGTATAGATCTGGGTCGTCTCAAGATGGCGGTGGCCCAAAAAGTCCCTGACCTGCTCGATGCCCAAACCTCCTTCCAAAAGGTGCGTGGCGATGCTGTGCCGCAGGCAGTGAAGGCCGATCCTGTCCGTAAAACCCGCCTGTTCCGCCAGATATCCAAGCCGTCTCCAAAAGCTGTCCCCCGACATCCTGTTCCCGTGGTTGTTGAGCATAAAAGCCTTCATGCTGTCGGCGGCGGCCCCGCTTCTGTAGGATTCCCTTTCCTGTAGGTAATACCCTTTCAGGTCCCGGGTTACCTGTACGCCCATCGGTACCGCCCTTCTTTTTCCACCCTTTCCGGAACGCACATAAAGCAGCTGCCCCTTGAAGTGTATGTCGGCGATGTCCAGCTTTTCCGCCTCCGATCTTCTCAGCCCGCAGCCGTAAAACAGGCTTAGCATGGCCCGGTCACGCAGGGTCTCGCAGGCTCCGTACAGGCCTTTGATCTCTTCGGTGCTCAACACCTTTCTGGGCGGATGT
>JBKBXU010000229.1:359-7931 GCA_046313675.1 Cytophagaceae bacterium | reverse complement strand
AAGCTGATTTTAATTTTTGATTAATATTTGTTAAAAATTACATATATATAGATTAAAAAAGTTCAATATTATGAAGCAATCTTTCAGTCAAAAGAATTATACAGGTAAGAAGCCTGTTAAGAAAAACTTGAAAAACTTTATCAGCCAATTTGAGGAGGAGGACCTAATGGATGTGTTTGTTGAGAGCAGGTTGCAGAAAAAAGTCGAATTGTTTCGCAAGAAAACCTTAGAAAGAAAATGATGTCTCTTTAATTAAAGAGTTTTATTAGAACCAGAACCTTAACAATATTCAAAATTTAAAACCCCAAACCTATGACAGCAGTTGAATTTAATGAATTAGTCTACTCAGCTTCCAAATCTCTAAAAATTCCGGCGCTGAAATTTACCCACAATAATAATGACGCCAATGACCTTATTCAGGACACCATATTGAAAGCTCTTCGTAACCGCACAAAGTTTAAAAGCGGAACTAACATCAAAGCCTGGTTATATATTATTATGAAAAACACCTTCATTAGTAATTACCATAAAATCGATAAGAGGAATACGCTTGTTGATCCTATTGATGAAGGATATAATTTCAATGTTTCATCTACGATCTCCTTTAATGAAGGAGCTTCCAATATTAATACAAAAGAAATTTTTAAGTCTATTAGTAACCTGGATAAAACCTTCAGGGTGCCGTTTATGATGCACTATGAAGGTTTTAAATACAATGAAATCGCGGAGCATCTTAATATTCCAATGGGTACTGTTAAAAACAGAATACATGTTGCCCGTAAAAGTTTAATGCAATCACTGAAAGAATTTAAATAGCATAATTTTCAACCAGCTATTTATTTAGAGGCTGCTTTTCTAAAAAGGCAGCCTTTTTTTTATATTTTAGCAGTAAAATAAGCTGCCTTTGACTGAGATTAAAGATATACTGAACAAATACTGGGGTTATACTGAGTTTCGCCCACTTCAGGAAGAAATTATTTCAGCTGTTCTTGATAAGGCTAATGTGCTGGCTTTATTACCTACAGGTGGGGGGAAGTCATTGTGTTATCAACTGCCTGCTTTGGCCAAAGAGGGTTTATGTCTGGTTATATCACCTCTTATAGCCCTTATGAAAGATCAGGTGGAGGAATTAAAAAGCAAAGGGATACCTTCCGGGGCAGTTTATTCCGAATTACGCAGATCTGAGGTAAAAAAAACGCTGGAAAATTGTCTCCAGGGATACTATAAGTTTTTATATGTTTCTCCGGAAAGACTGGAATCAAAAGCCTTTAGAGATGTTGTAAAAAATATAAACATATCTTTTGTGGCAGTAGATGAGGCCCACTGCATATCCCAATGGGGACATGACTTTCGTCCTTCCTACCTGAAAATTTATGAATTTCTTGAATTTTTATCAAATCCTCCAGTTATAGCTCTGACCGCTACAGCAAATGAGTATGTGAAAGAGGATATTATAAAGCACTTGAAAATCAAGAAGTATAAATTGTTTCAGTCCAGTTTCTCTCGTCCCAACCTATCGTTCTCCTGTATTAGCCCTCAGGATAAAGAAAAGAAAATACTTGAAATTCTTCAAAAGGTAAGTGGTGTAGCTATAATCTATGTCAGGAATCGAAAGAAAACGCAGGAGATAGCCCGGTTTTTAGAAAGGAATAATATCTCCTCTTGTAGTTATCATGCAGGACTTTCTCTAAAAGTTCGTGATTCTGTTCAGGATAGCTGGATAAGGAATAAGTCCAGGGTTATGGTGGCTACCAATGCGTTTGGTATGGGGATCAACAAACCCGATGTACGGGTTGTAATTCACTATGATTTGCCGGAAGACATTGAATCGTATTACCAGGAAGCAGGCCGGGCCGGGAGGGATGGTAAATTGTCTTATGCTGTATTGCTTTACTATTTAAATGATAAGGAATCTCTTATTTCAAGGATTGAGCAAAAATATCCTTCGCCTGAGCATACAAAAAAAGTTTATCAGGCTTTAGGTAATTTCTTTAATCTGGCCATTGGGGCTGGAAAAGAGGAGGTTTTTCAATTTAATTTTAACGCATTTCTGCATGCTTATGATCTTCCCTCAAAAGAAACCTATTTTTCTTTAAAGCAATTGGAAAAATTAGGCTTAATTACGTACAATGAGAACTTCTTTTCGCCATCCCACTTACATATACTTTTAAATGATTTGGAACTGTATAAGTTTCAGGTCTCCAATCCTAAATGTGATCAGGTAATAAGGACCATTCTTAGAATTTATGGGGGGGAAGTATATTCTTCTTACGTGAACATATCAGAAGAAAAGATCGCTTCTGTTGCTGAATTAGACAAAAAGGAGTTGAGAAAAGTTTTAGAATACCTTAATCAAAACCAAATCGTCAGTTATTATCCACACAGTGAACTGCCTTCAGTGGTTTTTCTTTCTCCGCGGATTGATGTTAAGAATTCACCATTTTATACCAAAGAAATCGATGACCTTAAACATTATGAGCTAAAAAAAGCTCAATTTATGCTTGAGTATTGTGCCGGCAAGGATGTTTGCCGCCAGCAAATGATTATGCGGTATTTTGGAGAGGAGAAACCGGATGCTTGCGGCCGTTGTGATGTTTGTTTAGAAAAAAGAAAGCTTGTAGAAGCCCCGGATGAAGGTTTGGTTAAGAATAGAATTGTTGAAGTCGTTACGGTGAAGGCCTGTACAATGGATCATCTGGTAAGCGAGCTTAGTATGTACCCTCCAAAAATAATCGTTAAAGTAGTTCGGGAGCTCCTTGATTCAGGACTTTTGAAATATAAAAATGAGCTAATCTATTTTGCAATAAACGAATAATCTGTTTGTGTGCATTTATTATCTGGATAACGATAATTTTTTCTGTTTTATCTAAATATCACGTCTTAATCACATCTTCTTACCGTATTGTCTTTATGGTCTAATTGTAAAGTTTACACAAATAGTTGAGGCTTAGTGTGTTTGTTGGTTGGGTCAGAAATTCTAAAAATATGGAAAGCGCAAATTTTAAAACACGATTCAGGCAAAAAAGAAGATATGCTCTTTTTATGCTTCTGCTGATGGTCCTATTCTCAGCGAAACTTCATGCGGAAGTATCAATTTTAGCTCCGGGACTAACAGTCTATCCATGCCAGGTGTACCCTACAGCCTATTACAATTTGGGCAACATTGTTTTAACAGAGAACAATAATGGTGATTTTGCTGTGGGTACCAATGTGACCTTTAGGTTAGAAGTGCCGGAAAATTTTGAATTCCGACCTGGTTTTGGAGCGGTGGCACACACCGCTGGGAATAATATTACTGCATCAGCAATCAATGTAACAGCTACCCATATTACTATTACATTAACTGTAGGAGCTACCAACCGATCTGACCAATTAACCATAAGTGGTATTCAGGTCAGAGGCTTGGTTGGCCCGTCTTCCGGGGTTATTACACGTGCTGGTGGCGATCCGGGCGGAGGAACCGCAGTTATAGCTGGTGCCGTTGTGGGGGGGAGAACCTATGGAACACTTATTTCCAGTACTTTTCCTCCAGCCAATGCAGGTCAGGATAAATTGACATGCTCAGCTTCTACTACCATGGAGGCTTCTCCCTTATTTGATCCCAATATTACAGGAACCTGGACCTTAATATCCGGGTCAGGAACCATAGCAAATCCCGGTAATCCCGCTTCTGGGATAACGTCTTTAGGTCTGGGTGATAATGTTTTTCGTTGGACCATCACAAACAGTGCCGGTTGTAGCTCTTTTTCAGAAGTGCTGGTAACCAGAATGGAATCGGGTCTTGGGTGTACAGTGGCAGAAAATCAGTTCTCTGCGGTTACAGCCATAAGTCCTACCTATGATGATCAGGACATTGATTGTCCTCCTCCATCTGATCCTTCGGATATAACTATTTTTACCCTTGCCAATCCTGGCCCCTTTAATGTGGGCGAAAAGGTTCTGGTAATTCAGATGCAAGGTGCAGTGGTAAATACGGCGGCCGCAGCCATAGAAACCGGAGGGGCTAATGATAATGTGTTTGGAAGTATTACCGATTATAATGGGGCGGGTAATTATGAATACGCCATTATTGCTACAAAAGCAGGCAATCAGGTGACGTTTTCTCAAAATCTTGTGAACCAATATAATGTAAACGGAAGTGTACAGTTGGTAACTGTACCTCAATTTGGAAACTACACACTTGCCGGAGCCCTTCAGGGAACGCCGTGGAACCCTGCTACAAGAACCGGTGGTGTTCTGGTGTTTGAAGTTTTAGGAACCATGACCTTGAACGGGGGTACTATTAGCATGAACGGTCGAGGGTTTATAGGTGGGGGTAATACGCCAGGTCCGGGAGCACCAATGACTGGAACAGCTTTAAATACCGGTGTACAGGCTTGCGGTATGGGTAGGTATTCTTCCGCTACAGGTATTCCTTCTACTGCACGTCGTGGTGAAGGTATTGCTGCAGATCCAAACCATGGATTTGGACGTGGTGCTCTAGCCAATGGAGGGGGTTCAGGAGCTGGACATAATTCTGGTGCCGGTGGAGGTTCGAATGTCTGTGCCGGAGGACGAGGGGGGCATGAATTTTCGCCTTGTTATACTACAGGAGCGACTCCTTATTTTCAGGGTTATAACGCTATTTATAATGGTGGACCTGCAGCAGGTCAGATTTCTCGTATGTTTGGGATAGGAGGATACCCTCTGGCGGCCACAAATAACAGGATATTTATGGGCGGTGGTGGTGGTGCCGGTAACGGTGATGATACCCATGCGACAGCCGGAGGTAATGGTGGAGGTATCATCATTATTACGGCTCAAACCATTGCAGGTACCGGCGGGATTATTTCTTCCAATGGTCAGGTTGGTTACAGGAATGGTGTTGCTCCTTATACAGGTACTGCAGATGCTACTGGTGGTGGTGGGGCCGGAGGCAGTATTGTACTGGATGTTGAGACTTATTCTATTACATCTTTAGCATTAAGTGCCAGGGGAGGAAAAGGCGGGGATAATTACCAGGATGCAACCTGTCACGGTAATGGCGGCGGCGGCGGCGGTGGATTAGTCCGCAGCAAAGGTTTGTCTCCAAATGTAACGGTTACAGCATTGGGTGGGGATGAGTCTCGTGTTGCACCTCATCAAACGACAGGTAATTGCAGGAATACACCTTACGGATCAACGGCTGGTACGAATTGTACAAGTGCAGCACAAGCGCTGGCTTTTGCTGTTCCTCAAAAAGGTTGTTGCTCACCGGCAGATTTAGGCCCCGATCAAACGCTTTGCGGGGTTGGATCAATTACCCTTGAGAATGGAACCCTTTCAGATGACAACAAAATATTCAGATGGTACAGGAACGGTGTTCTTATAGCTGGAGAAACCGGACCAACCCTTGAAGTAACGTCTCCAGGTTTTTATGGGGTACAGGTTGATTCAGTGGTAAGTGGTTTTAATTTCTGTACTGTGGCTGATAATATGAATATTACCAATCAATTTCCTACCCCGTTTTTAGGGCCAGACCAACAACTTTGCGATCCGGCATTCCTAAATCTTTTCCCTGTTAATTTAGGTTCATTCCCTGCAGGTACAGAGTATGAGTGGAGAAAGGATGGATTAACTCTTGTAGGAGAAGATACACCATATCTTAATAATACTCGTGATGCGGGGACTTATACACTTATTGCTTCTGCACCGGGAGGTTGCGGGCCAACTTCAGGTTCTATAACCTTAACTACGGTTATGCCTATTACGGTAGATAACTGCATTCCAACTGCCGGAACAATGAACCTGTCTGTTTCCGATGGAAATGGAGGGCCTTATCGTTGGTATGCAGACCAGGCAGGGGGAAGCTCTTTACATGAAGGAGATAATTTTACAACGCCACATTTAACAGAGACAACGACTTATTGGGTAGAAGACCAGGGATGGTTTAATACTACCATCGGGCCTTCGCTTACCTCACACGGATATACTGGAATTGGGACTAGGGGTAATAACAGTACTGACATGCACCTGTTTTTTGATGCAACCCAAACGTTCCGTTTACATGGTTTGACATTAACGCTTATGAACTATAACTGTACCGGTAATCAAACCGTTACTATTAATGTAAGAAATTCCGGTGGTGGTTTGGTTGGATCCAGAAGTGTAACCGTCAACTGTCAACCAAATGGAGTTGCGGTAAGTGAATATACATATGCAATTACTTTTGCTACTCCAATAGAAATACCTGCCGGAACAGGGTATAGGTTGGATCCGGTTGGTACAACAAGAGATATTCGTTGGTGGTCAGGTGGTGGAGATGCTTTTCCATGGAGATATGATCCTCCGGCTATTATTACCCATACCCAAAATGGCAGACCGGGTTACTTTGACTGGCGGGTGAGTTACGAACGACCATGCAGCAGGGTACCGGTTATTGCAGAAATCGGTGGAAGTTGTGAGCTGCCTGTGGAGTATGTGTATTTTAAGGGACAGGCGTTAGGTGCAGATGTGAAGCTTGAGTGGGCTACCGCACAGGAGATCAACAACGATAAATTCCTTGTGCAAAGATCTGAGGATGGCCAACTGTTTACCACGATAGGAGAAGTAAAAGGGAATGGCAACAGCAATGCTATAAATAGCTATACGTTTGTTGATCCTGCTGTACCTGCTGGAATACTGTATTACAGATTAGCTCAGAAAGATTATGACGGCACAAAAGCTTTAAGCAATGTGATCAGTGTTAGTAGTTCTGAAACCATAAATGCATTTGTTTATCCTAATCCTTTTGAAGACAGCTTTAACCTAAGCGTGTCCGCTGTGGATGGACAGCAGTTTACCGTAAAGGTCTACAGCGTGACAGGGTGCCTGTTTATTGAGCAGAATGTTATTTCCAATGAAGTTGTAAGTTTGGGGAGTGGTTTGCCAAAAGGAGTATTTATTGTTGAGATAATCGGTGATGATCACAGAAAAACAATAAAACTGTTAAAGAATAAATAATTAACATAAATAGCTATATTTAAGAGGCTGTCTTTTTTTAAGGGCAGCCTTTTTTGTGGGTGATAGTTGAAGTACTTAATAATGGTCTTCTTATGAGCAAGAGCCCCACTGGGAGGCTTTACAGCGGAGTTTAATACTCACCAACATTCTGCAAAAAATATAAAAGGCATGAGCTAAAAGCATCACGCCAGTTTTTTATTTTTTATCAAACAGTTGATTGTTTAGTAACTTTGCGCCATGGGATACGAGCTACAAGCTCGCACCAGCGGGGGAATGAGTTATATTATAAATTCTTAGAAGGAATTGATGAGTTTACACAAAGACATTACTTTTTTGGGGTATTTAATTTAGTCCCTGATATGAGTCTGAATGTTTTGTATCTCTTAGGTGACGAACCTCCTTATCCAGATTTTATGATTCCCAAGAATAAACTATTTGTTCCGGATGATTCTATCGAACTTAATGAAAACAATTTTAATCGTATTCTTTATATCGGCAAATGGTGGTCAAAATCTAGCGGTTTATATTATGAAACTTCCAAGGCAGGTTCTTCTTATACACCTACTTTTATACCATATATTCATAAAAAAAGCGAATATACTAGTACACCGG
>JBKBXU010000229.1:0-349 GCA_046313675.1 Cytophagaceae bacterium | reverse complement strand
GGGAGTTTACGACCTCATTGGAAGAAAGAAAAGATAATTGTATAGGGTTTAAAGAGTTTGAAAATGAAATTTTAGAAATTCATAATACCCGGTTAGTGGCAGATACGATGAACTCAAGATTGGACGTAAGGTATAAGATTGTATTTTCAGATTCACATCATACTTATAGTTTGCTTTTTTATGCCAACTATATTAATGGAAGGGGTAAAGGAATGGAAAGTCGTTTATTGCGATGTGATAATGGTAAATGGTACGTGGACTTTAGCAGGACAGAAGAAATGGATAGAATTCTAAGCAAATTAAAATCATTTTCATTTGAGGAGTTGGAGTTTATATTTAAAAGTGAGGG
>JBKBXU010000228.1:0-7960 GCA_046313675.1 Cytophagaceae bacterium | reverse complement strand
TCCCATCCATAATAATCCACCAATTGCCGGACAATCATTTCTAAGGTCTTTCCGTGAAGAGGGTTATTAGATTGTGATTCCATAATTGTAAAGGTAGTTGATATCTGAATAGGTTCAACCTGGATTTTGCGATAGATTCTGTCATGAGTGGCAAAAGAACATTAAAAAGCGTATTTGCGTAACAAAGCATAGCTTGTTCTTGCTTAACCATGGGGGAACACAGAGTTTGACACGGTTTGCGCTAAAGAGCAAAGACGTCTTTTGGTAGCACGATGGACACGAAGAAAAACAGAAACAGGAACAAAAACACGATGATCCGCTGAAGCGGATGCACGATGGACACTTTTCAAGATTGCTAATCCTGTTGGATCAGGCTGGCTCCCTTGTTTTAGGGGAGCTGCCCAAAGGGCTGAGGGGTAGTTTGTTTTTTAACCATCGGAAAACACGGTGTTCTGAACGGAGTAAACACGGAGAGGAAGAAGGGGGAGGTATAATTTTAAATGTTGAATTTTAAATTATTGATTATTAGTTTATTAATCTTAATAACCTGTTTCCCAGGCCTGTTCCGGGATTTGTTGGTTATGGAGCGGGAGCGGGGAGAATGTAGGTTAATCTTGCTGTTGCCGATAACCAAAGGCGTATAAACGTCTTATGGTTTCACAAAGGTCACTAAGAAGGTTTACACATGACCCATTGATGCGGATGCACGATGGGACTGATTTGATTTATTTTGCTACCTAATAGAAAGTACTATTGCAATTCCAGATTCAAGATTGCGCTCTTCTATTGTCGCAAATTTTATACTTTTTACAATACATTTTTGGGAAAAAGAAGCAATAGGCTTAGTTTAGCTTTGTCTACTAAGCGTAATACTTAATTTATGGAATTGATTTTTGCCACCATAGCTGCCTTATTACCTATAATTAACCCCTTCAGTACAGCACCTTTATTTTTATCCATTACCCCTGATTATTCAGAAAAAGAACGAAGTGGGCAGGCCTGGCAAGGAGTGCTTTACATGTCCATTATTTTGGTTGTGTTCCTTGTAGGAGGAACCTTTATCATAAATTTTTTCGGGCTTTCCATGCCTGGTATGCGAATTGCCGGAGGCCTGATCGTTTTCGGCGTAGGCATGGGTATGCTTAAACCCAAAGATGACTTCAATCATACCAAAGCAGAGGTCAGGGAAGCTGAAAAGAAAAAAGACATCTCTTTTACCCCTTTGGCTATGCCCAGCCTCAGTGGGCCTGGTTCTATCTCTGTGGTTATTGGAATGAGCTCAATTGCACATAACATTTTAGATTATGCCTTTATAGTGGCGGGCATACTTTGCGTATCCCTGATTGTATACATCACCCTTCGTTCTGCAACCCGAATGGTCAAATTTCTCGGTGTAAATGGCTTACATGCAATGACCAAAATTATGGGATTCATAATTCTATGCGTCGGGGTGCAATTTATCGTAAACGGAGTTCTGGAAGTACTTACAGGAAAAGAAATGTTGGAATTTCTACAAAGAGTGCAGCAAGGTTAAAAACCTTTGCGTTACCACTTCTTTCCCTTTTTCTTCTGGTTCATCTTCAATTTATCCTTATAGCTGTAATTGTAGTTTTTAGCATTGGCCGCTTTCTTTTCATGAAAGGCACTGCCCTTTTCAGGTTCTGTTTTCTCTTTACCTTCATCTGGCAGCTCTTCTCCTTTTTCCTTGCTATGCGGATCTCCTTCAATGATCAAGCCGGCAGGAAGTGGCTCTTCAGGAAACTTCTTCCCTACCATTTTTTCTATTTTCCGTACCTGGCTTAATTCTATGTCGGTCGAAAAAAACATAGATAATACTGATTCATGTCCTTCCCTGACTTTAATACGCTCCACCACCCGTGTTTTCTCAACTGGTAAATCAAAGTGCAGTATGCATGGAATTCCATCGAGGTCAACCTCTGAAGTTTCCTCGTTTGCCATCACTAGCACACGGGTATCAGAATTTTTGAAATCCTCCATCGAATCAAAAACTACATAATCCGACATCATAGTATCCAACATTCCCACCTCGCCGGGTATTCTCCGGTTTAGGCTTTTGCTAAGATTCTCTGCTGTTGTGCGTGTATTGGCAAAAACAAGTACTTTAGGAAACTGATCGGAATCTCCCAGAAGGAGGTTAAGCAGATTAAGCTTTGTCTTATAATTTGGAACCCGATAAAGGAGCTGGTCAACAACGTCTATCGTATCTCCCGCCGTTTCTTCCATATCAATCTCAAGTAAAGAAGGATAGATCATAAATCGTTCAAGCAACTTCTCCAGTTTGGAATGCATAACCTCTGAAAAGGCCAGGTGCTGACATTTAGGCAAGCTCTCAGAGATTGTAATTATAGGAGTTTGGAGACCCTGTTTTATGATCAATTCGGCATCATCCAGAACAAACATTTTAAGTTTATTCAAATTAATGCCGGATTTTTGATAAATAAACAACACCCGGTCAGGTGTGCTGATAACCACATCTACACCATCGGCAATTTCATCTCTTTGTCCTTCTATACCTCCTCCGGGGAAAAGTGCTACCACCCTTAGGTCAGTGCCTCTGGACAATTGATTGAATTGCTCAAGTAAGGTGGAAATTTTTTCCTTATCAGGTACCAGGATCAGGGCACGGGGAGCCTCTTCAAATGCATATTTCAATCTGCTGATGACAGCCATTACCAGGGTAGTAGTTTTACCACAACCTTCAGGGCCGACACAAATCAGATCCTGTCCACCAAGAATTCTGGAAAATGATTTTTCCTGAATCTCTCGTGCCTCCACAATTCCGGCTTCCGCCAGCGTGGTGTGCAACTGCTTATTAATTTTTAAATTTTCCAGTGTCAAAATATCCGGTTCCCGTGGGGCTTATCCGTTGTTAAATAATGTACCCATTGCAGGATACTTTACTAATTTCCAAATTTACACAAATTCCTTCTCTTTTTCAGAAAGAGCCTTCTTTTTATATAAAGGCGATTTATTCAGGCCAAGCCGGTTTAAGAAATGTATCAGAGAAACCTTCAAAACACCCAGGCCATACACCATACTATTTTTTAAATTTATGGAAGAAGCTTCTTCAAAATACTTGGTAGGGCAGGTAACTTCTGCAATCTCATAACCAGCCATTAAAACCTGGGATAGCATTTGATTATCAAAAACAAAATTATCTGAATTATCTTCAAAATTAATCGTCAAAAGAACTTCTCTTGAAAATGCCCTGTAACCGGTATGATATTCAGAAAGTTTTTCATTCAACAGAATGTTTTGTACAAGGGTGAGAAAACGATTTGCTATGTATTTATACATCGGCATACCTCCTTTCAAAGCTCCTTTACCAAGAATTCGTGAGCCCAGCACTACTTGATAGAGATCGTTACCAATGATACTTGCCATAGCATGAATAAGCTTTGGAGTATACTGGTAGTCAGGATGCAACATAATTACAACATCGGCATTCAGCTCCAAAGCTTTTTTATAGCAGCTTTTCTGATTACCACCGTACCCTTTATTACTTTCATGAAGTACAATGTGTGTGATACCAATTTCTTTTGCTACCTGAATGGTTGTATCTTTGCTGGCATCGTCTACCAGTACGACCTCATCAACAATGTCCAATGGGATTTCATTGTAGGTTTTTTTCAGTGTAGACGCAGCATTATAAGCAGGAAGTACTACTACAATTTTTTTATTATTATACATTGTTCAGGCTAAAATAAGCTGTATTTTTGACTTAATATTTTACAAATTAACGTTTCCCCAACAAAAGTTAAAAACTTTTTTGGCTCAAAGGTATTCTTTAATATGAGGGGAAGCAATTAATACATATGAGCAGGATTCGGATAGGCATAGTAAGGGAAGGAAAAACTCCACCCGATCGTCGGGTACCCTTGTTACCACATCAATGCAAGGAGCTGATGGAAAAGTTCCCTCAGGTTTCTGTATATGTGCAACCGAGCGATATTCGCTGTGTACAAAACCGCGAATATACCGAAGCCGGTATTCCTTTAAAAGAAGACCTTTCAGATTGTAATATACTTTTAGGAGTTAAAGAAGTTCCTATCCACCTGTTGCTCCCCAATAAAACATATTTCTTTTTCTCGCATACACTCAAGAAACAACCGCATAATCAAAAGTTGCTTCAAACGATATTGCAAAGAAATATTAAGCTGATAGATTATGAATGCTTAACCGACAAACAAGGGAACCGCATCATTGCTTTTGGCCGTTTTGCGGGAATTGTCGGAGCCTACAATGCCTTTCTGCTTTATGGAAAGAGGTATAAATACTACGATCTTGACAGAGCCTTTCAATGTATGGACCTTTCCTATCTTCACGAGGAAATGGAAAAGATCACCATTCCTCCTATAAAAATTGCCCTGACAGGCACAGGACGGGTATCTAAAGGAGCTATGGAAATTCTGGACATGTTAAAAATTCCCAATGTCAGTGTTCAGGAATACCTGACACAAGATTTCGATCAGGCCGTTTATGTAAAACTCAGCTCAGCAGATATGTATGAGAAAAAAGACGGCACAGGCTTTGACCGGAACGACTTCCATAAAAACCCGGACAACTACCGTTCGGCATTTACCAAGTTTCTTGACAAGACACATATGCTCATAGCCGGAGCATATTGGGATCCTAAAGCTCCTGCCCTCTTTGAAAAGGAGGATATGAGAAACCCTTCTTTTAATATAAAATTGATTGCTGACATCACCTGTGACATAGAAGGATCCATACCATCGACTGTAAAATCCTGCACCATTCTTGAGCCTGCCTATGATTATAACCCACTGACGGGTAGCATAGAATCGCCCTTTTCTGATGAAAAGAATATCACCGTAATGGCTATTGATAACCTCCCGGGAGAACTACCCCGCGATGCCTCAAAAGAATTTGGAAACCAGCTACTAAACAATGTCTTGCCTTTGTTGTTAAATGAAGACAAAGACCACACCATAGCCAGAGGCACCATTGCCGACCAAGGCAGACTTACAGAAAAATTCCAATATCTGAAAGATTATGTAAATGCGTAATTATTGAATATCAGGAATATTTGCTTAAACGAATAAGCGGTTTTTATTATCTAAATCATTCTGTAACTTTGTAGGATTAAATAATTCACAAGGGATGGATAAATATTCATATGTTTCAAACGCTCATGTAAGCTATATAGATGAGCTATACCAGTCATATAAAGCAGATCCGAAATCAGTTGATGAGAGTTGGCAGAAATTCTTTGAAGGCTTTGAGTTTTCCCAATTGCATTCAGGTAACGGAAAAGGCTTAACGGAAAGCGGAAAAACCAACGGAACGTCCGCAGTACCTGCAACCGACGAACAAACCAGCAAAGAAGTCAGAGTTCGTTATCTGATCCACGCCTACAGAAGCCGTGGGCACCTGAAATCTAAAACAAACCCTGTAAGACAAAGACGAGACAGAAAAGCCTTGCTTGACCTGCAGGATTTCGGCTTGTCAGAAGCCGATCTTAAAACGGTATTTCAGGCAGGAGAAGAAATCGGTATAGGCCCGGCAACCCTTGAGAAAATTGTTGAATCACTGAAATACATATACGAAGGAACGGTTGGATTTGAGTTTACCTACATTCGCGAACCGGACATTCTTGACTGGTTCATGCATAAGGTAGAGAAAGAATCTCTGAGCTTCAACCCTCCCATAGAGCAAAAGAAACGAATTCTATCCAAGCTGAATGAAGCCGTTGTATTTGAAAATTTCCTTCACACCAAATATATAGGTCAGAAAAGGTTCTCCCTGGAAGGTGGGGAAACTACCATACCAGCCCTGGATGCTATTATAAACAAAGGTGCTGACCTTGGCGTAGAAGAAGTTGTTATAGGTATGGCGCACAGAGGACGTCTTAATGTGCTAGCCAATATAATGGGCAAAACCTACGAACAGATTTTCACTGAGTTTGAAGGCACAAACGTTCCTGACCTTACCATGGGCGATGGAGACGTAAAATATCACATGGGCTACTCCAGTGAAGTAGATACTGAATCAGGCAAAAAAGTCAATCTTAAGCTTACACCTAACCCATCGCACCTTGAAGCAGTAAACCCTGTAGTTATGGGCTTTTTAAGAGCTAAAGGCGACCGTTTATACCAAAAAGATTACAGAAAAATATTGCCAATCCTCATACATGGCGATGCTGCCGTTGCAGGCCAGGGTATCGTATATGAGATCGCACAGATGTCCAAACTACAAGGATATCATATAGGAGGAACCATACATTTTGTCATAAACAACCAGGTAGGTTTTACTACTGATTTTGACGATGCACGTTCAAGTATATACTCCACCGATGTTGCAAAAGTAATTGACGCTCCTGTATTGCACGTAAATGGTGACGATCCGGAAGCGGTGGTTTTCTGTGTGAAACTTGCCACTGAGTTCAGACAGAAATTCCAGAGGGATATATTTATTGATATGGTATGCTACAGAAGGCATGGACATAATGAAAGTGACGAGCCTAAATTCACGCAACCTTCTTTGTATAACATCATCTCAAGACATCCGAACCCGAGGGAGATTTATAATAAAAAACTGATTGAAAAGGGAGATGTAGAAGCCGACCTTGCCAAGAACATGGACAAAGAATTCCGTTCCCTGTTGCAGGCAAGGTTAAACATGGCTAAACAAAAACCTCTTCCATATACTTTCCAAAAGATGGAAAAGGAATGGCTGGAATTAAGGAGAGCAACCCTTGAGGATTTTGTAAAATCTCCGGAAACCGGCATATCAAAAGAGGTTATCGAAACGGTTGGAAAGGCACTTACAACACTTCCTACCGGATTTAAGCCTTTAAAACAGATAGAGAAACTTATTAAGGACAGAAAAGAGCAATTTTTCGAAACTAAAGTGTTGAACTGGGCATCTGCAGAGCTTTTAGCCTATGGTTCTCTTTTGATGGAAAGAAAAATTGTGAGAATGAGCGGACAGGATGTCCAGAGAGGTACATTCTCCCACAGACATGCGGTGTTCAAAGATGCTGAAACAAATGAATCGTACCATTCTCTGAATCATTTAAGTAAAAATCAACATAAATTCAGAATTTATAACTCGTTATTATCTGAATACGGGGTTCTTGGTTTTGAATATGGTTATGCCATGGCCAATCCAAATGCTTTGGTTATCTGGGAGGCACAATTCGGAGATTTCTCCAACGGTGCACAGGTAATGATAGATCAGTTTATTGCAAGTGGAGAAAGTAAATGGCAAAGGATGAACGGCCTGGTAATGTTATTACCTCATGGTTATGAAGGCCAGGGCCCGGAACACTCAAGTGCCAGATTGGAAAGATTCCTTCAATCATCCGCTAATTTGAACTGGGTAATTGCTAATGTTACAACCCCTGCCAATTTCTTCCATTTATTAAGAAGACAACTGGCATGGCAATTCAGAAAGCCTTTAGTAGTGATGTCTCCTAAGTCATTATTAAGGCATCCTAAAGTTGTGTCCCCTCTTTCAGAATTTACCGAGGGCAGCTTCCAGGAGGTAATTGATGACAACTATGTAAAGGCTTCTGATGTCAAAAGATTGTTGTTGTGTACCGGAAAAGTATATTTTGACCTTCTTGAAGAGCAGCAGAACAACAAAAGAAAAGACGTTGCCATCGTAAGACTTGAGCAGATTTTCCCTCTGCCTGTCACGCAACTTGATGCACTATTTAAAAAATATGAGAAGGCTCCGATTTTCTGGGTACAGGAAGAGCCTAACAATATGGGTGCATGGGAATTCATATTAAGGAGATTATTTAAAACCGTTGACCTTAATGTTATATCAAGAGACCCGGCCGCTTCTCCAGCCGTTGGTTACAGCAAAGTCCATATGGAAAAGCAGGAGGAAATAGTAAAACAAGCAATTAAATTAAAATAATTTTTTTTAACCTATTAAATAAGAATAATGGCAATAGAAAATAAAGTTCCGG
>JBKBXU010000227.1:0-7971 GCA_046313675.1 Cytophagaceae bacterium | reverse complement strand
TTTTGATACCGAAGTACCACAAGCATGCCCTTCCTTACCGTCATACCGGTATATGGCTCCTTAAATTTTAATTCAAATTCGGCAGGCGCAAGAATGCCTCCAAACGTACTGTCATTCACATATTCACCATCCACCATCAGATCAAAATATTTATTTTGTGAGATTGCCGGCAAACTTGTCAGGAGGAGGAGGAATAATAAAGTGGTAGTTTTGTTTTTCATTATCTGTTTCTATTTAAATATCTCTCAAAAAACGTCCTCAATGATCCCATACATTGGTTTAGCAGGAGCAGGAGCTTTCAGGTTTATCCAAAAAATATGCATTGGGTCATTCTTGTCGCCGGTTCCATTTTTGTTAGCATCATGACGAGCGAATATAAACATTACGTCATTCCTGGAATCATATTGAGAACGTACGACAGAATAATCAGACGGTATAAGCTGTGTTTTTTTAGTGCAATCGGAATTGAAATGATAAAAACGTCTTAAGTCTTTGTTGTTGATAAGTGTATCATTATTAGTATCCTCATCATAAACCGACACCAGATAATAATCGCGGTTTATAGGCTTCTTATCTAGAGAATCCGGAGTAAACGACGGATAATATAAAGATTTGATCAAAACAGGCTGTTCAAAAAGCGTATTTACCTTTTCCTGTTTCATGTCATAATGAGCTATATTTAGTAAGTTATAACCATAAATCAGATCTATTCCGGGCATAAAATGTTTTAGTCCACCATTATTATCTTCATCATAATATGAATAAGAATACCTTTGTGTTCCACTTGCCGGTTTGCCATCTTTCTTTGCCTTATAAACAGTAATCAGCCTGTGGTCGGGCAGGCCGGTAAGTATTACAGAATTTGGTATGGTAGCAAGTTGGTTTAAAGAAATATTACCGTAAATGGCATTTGTAACCGAATCTGCCCCAGAGGTTGAAATCCTGATGTGCTCCTCTTTCTGTACTTCTTTCTTAGATGAGCATGCCAACAGAAAAACAAAGGTGATCAAATACAAAGCAGAAAATAAATTATTCATAATAAGGGTTTATGACAAAGGTAATTAATCCGAGACGAAAAAGCACTAAGCCCGGCTTTCCCTTTATCATAGGATCATCCTTTTGCCTTCAAATACTCCAGCAGAAACCACACATGCTCCGCTTCCCTCAGCCTCCGGGGGCACATCAGAGTAGAATAAACTATCTTTGATTATCCTCTAACTGTTTCTTAATTTGGTTAAAAAACTCAGCTGGGTTAATAATAGGAATTAATAATTCGCTATGAGCAGTACCATTAGTATGAGTAGCAAGTATAGCTCTGGCATGAGTCACAGAAAGACTTAACAACATTGTCATAATATTATCTGGAATGTCATAACTATCGGCATTCTTTATCTGCAACCTATTTAGCCCTTCAACATGAAAAATTGTCCTAACAACTCCTTTCAACATTGACTTTCCGGAATTCTTATCAGAGAAATCAACTAAAATTGAAATTGAAACCGCCTCTTCTTTTTTATCAAAACCTATAGATGATGACATGGTGAAAACGATTTCCTCTTCAGAATTCAGTATTTTTTTCTCTTCATCAATAAAAAATTCCTGTTGAGATATTTTTAAAACTTTAATATTTAATCCTTTATCAGTCACTTTTATGCAATTTGAAGACACTCTGAATTGTTAATGGAAAATGTAATGCCTTTACTATTAAAATCATAAGAGACAAAACCATTTGATTTTAGGTAGAAAAGTCTTTTTTCTTCTTTATCCATATATTCTGCTAATTTAGAATGCAGGTCAACTTGCGGAGCAACGCCTAGTTTAAGGCATAACTCAATGAGTTTGGTTAGGGAAAAATTAAAATTACCGTTAAGAATTTGAGAGACATAACCTTTGCTTACGCCTAGTTCTTTAGCCAACTGCGTCTGATTTAGCTTATGCTCTTCCTGGAATTGCAAAACCATTCGAAAAATATCATTTTGAATTCGCTCTAACCAGTACTCCTCACTTTTGTATAAATCTTCTCTTTTTAGCAACATGATATTAGCTATTTAAATACTCTTTTTTAATTTGTCTAAACTTCCGTATATCTTTATCCTGGGTTGTCTTTTTCCCAATCAAGACAATTATTCTTCCCTTATACTCCTCATGAATTAAATAAACTCTCAGATGTTTTGTTTTCAGCTCGTACTCTTTAACAGGGTCATTTTTAGGGGTAATTTCCCTGCATTTGGTTTTAGGCATGGGTTGTCTCATTTCTGCCATTTCCTGCATTCGTACTTGTATAGTTCTAAGTTCGCTTTTCAAATTTCCGTCCTTCTTTATCCCTTCACAAAAACTTAAAAATTGACTTTCTCCATTCTGTAACAGATAAAAAAAGTCAATCCTACCTTTTAGTTCCTCTATTTTTGTTAACGCAAACTTAGCCATTTTTGTTTAGCTATAACTAAACTTTTTATGTTTTTTTAACCTTTATTGCAAAAATTATGAAAATATATTTATAATTATGTCTTAAGATATATTATACTTTTAATTTGTCAGCCCCCTGAAGAATATTCATCAACAGGTTGAATTTAAAGTTAATCCGCTAAAGATATAAAAAATATTGAAATAGGGGGATAATGGAATAAAGCGACTGAATTAAACTCATTTTACCACTCGACTATCCGTAGAGTTAGCTTGCGCTCTACGGATTAGCAAATAAACAGGAGTCTTGGACTCCGGATTACAGAGGGAGAAAGGTAAGTAGTCCGCACTGTCTTATCCCGGATTGGAAACGTCAAATTGTCGGAATCAGAATTAGCAGGATTTAAGAATTAGCAAAATTAATATGGCACTTCTAAAAAATTATTAGCAGTATTAAATTGACACCAACCGCTGTTTCCGTGGTTGGTGGCGCCCACCTGGTCCTCGTTTGCAACGAGGATCAGCGAGTAATGCGATTATATTGCAATGTGAATAGTTCAGGCCTTTCGATCATAAGCGATAAAATCGCTGCTCTCATCAGTTTTCGTTTAGGAGGGAGTTGGGGGTGGTAATTTAACAACCACATAAAAAAATAAATTAAGCCAAATGAACTTCAGCTCTACCAATGCTATACATAATTTCTAAAACATTAATAGCGCTTATTCGCTTTTTATATAATAAGCCTATCAAATAAAGATTTTTAATCATGATGTATTCAAATATTATCTTTGCTTTACTCGCTGTAATTGTGTCAATAATGGGATTTGTTTACCTAATGAGGCGAAGAAATGCACGGAAGAGGCGATAACGGGATTCCTGGCTATAAACAAAAATTATAAAAACCCTTGTAAGCCGAATGCAATTCGGATCTACTGCTGCGCATTATTGCTTACTGGAAAAGAGGGACGAACTGCTGAGATAAGATGGGGATAGGTTCGCATTAAGGGCAAACGTTGGATAAAGGTCGCTGTAGAGCCGATTTTTAATCGGCTTTAGAATAAGGCCTGGTTCTTCAGATGACCTGTTATTTATTCTTTAAAAAGGGACTATACATCATTATAGCATGGTTTTCGGCTACTTTTTCATCTGCCAGTTCCGCTTCTGAAGATGCATTCAAAATTTTTCTGCACAACACATTATGCCGGGTATAACCACCCCAGCTTTCCTGACTAAAAAAATGCTCTTTTTCATAAACTTCGTAATTAACTGTTAATATATCGCTGCACAATATCCTTCCATGTAGATGGTCACCAGAAATATCAAAGGTAAGTTGAAAAGTATAATCAGTTTCATTTTTTAACTGAAGATCAATATAATTGTATGCCAAGGTGGCGCCGCTTCCAAACGGTAATGTTCTGTTAACATCTGGGAACACATCATAACCATGCCGCCATCGCTCCGCAATGCTTAATGGTGTATGAAGTGCCATCCAGTAAATCAGGTTACCAAGCTGACATAATCCACCGCCGTAATCATAAGAAATGCTGCCATTATGCAAAACGAGCCCTTTAAGATATCCCTTACTCTTTTCAGGGGCTCCCACAAGATACCAGAATGAAAATATTTTACCGGGGGGTATAATAATATTGTTTATCCGCCCTATAGCCAGCTTTAAATTAGTGATTTTATTGTACTGATATTGCATATCGACATCTTTAAGAGGTCGAAGCAAAAGAGAGGAATGCTTTATAAGCATGTGTGGTAGATGATTGACATTACATTCAACCGCATATTGCTTCCTGGTCACTAACCAATAAAGCATTCTGCGAAGTATAAAATACTTTTTGCCAAAATATTTTCTAAACTTTCCTCTTTTCCCAGGTTTCTTTATTTTTATAAAACTGCTCACAATGAAATACAAAAATAATTAGCTAAATTTAATATTCTCACTTTTCTAATGATTATGAAAAATTCCAACCTCCGTCGGTTAATACTTTTTATAACGCTCTTTTATGCGCCTTCACTTTATTCCCAAAGCAGACAAGTTTACCTTGACGGATTGTATGCCACATCTACCGCATTGCCTTTTGATGATTACGATGTCACATCCATATTTGACGAAAATAATGCGACTTACTGGAAAACCATTCCGGGTGCAGGTCCTGATGAAGGAATTATGCTTTATTTTAGCGAACCAACTTACATTTCTGCAATTGAAACGATACAAGCCACAGGCGATAACATAGCTTTAGTTACAAGCTTCGACATTTATGGAAACGGACAATCCTTTTATTCCCACAAGAATATTAATAAAACCTTATCTTCTCTATACATTAAAATAAACAATACCAGAATCACCAAATCCCCCGAGGATCCAAACAGACAAACCTGGTCCAGATTTCATTCTGCCTATTCTGTCTCAATTTCCGAACTAAAGCTTTTCGGAGAATCCGGCCTTCCTTTAAAAATTATTTCTCCTGTTTATAAAAAGGGAAGTATTAAGGCCAGCTCTGAATTAAAGCCAGAAGTTGCTTATGGAGCTGTTAATCTTATGAACTGTCACAAAGAGTTTGCCTGGGCCGAAGGAGCAAAGGGCAAAGGAATAGGGGAAAGTGTATCCTTTACCACCGAGAATGAGATCACGATAGGTGAATTAAAAATATGGAATGGCTATCAACGTTCAACCAAACATTTTTCTGAAAATGCCCGAGTAAAGACTTTTCGTTTTGGAAAAAAAGGTGGGGTTATGGAAAGCTACACCTTAAGTGACAAAGATGGGGGGCAAAATATTCGTTTAAAAAGCGATCTTACAGGAAAATCCTTTCTTTTGATTATAGACGAAGTATACCCGGGATCAAGATATGAAGATTTGGTCATTAGTGAATTGCACTTCTTAAATGGCAAACAACATATGCTCATTCGCACACCTATCCAGGAAAATTGGATTAAAGAGCTTAAAGCAAAAAACAATGATCTGTTGAAAAATTTCCTGGATAGAAACATTGTTGTAACTACTAGTAGTAATGAAGTAACGGGAACTCGTGAAACCCATACCTACCACAATAGCTCACTTATTATCCGTTCAAATTATTCCTTTGTATTATATCAGATCAATTCCAAGGAGGCATACGACGCAGAAAATGATGATGTAATGAGCGACCGATTTGAAACCATTGCTGACGGTGGCTGGGAGCTAATCGAAGAGGGGCCTGATTTTGTAAAAATTCGGATTTTTGGAAAACGATTCACCCCCCTGAGTGCTTCTGAACTATATAAAGGTAAGGTAACTAATAATTCTCTACGGGTGTTTCAAGATTTCCTGATTCTTAGAAAAGACAAAATTACCGGTGAAAGATTTATAGATGACATCATTTTTAAAAAATAAGCCCATAATGCTAAAAGCTCCTATTTTTCTGCTGCTTTTGTTTGTTGCCACAGCATATCAACAAACAAGTCTCCGGGACATCAAAGAGGAAAACAAGGACACGATTTTTGTAAAACTTGAAGATCTGAGCCCGGATTTTGCGTATGATATGCGATATGCCACTGAAAACAACTTTTTAAAGCAAAAGGTATATGAATGTGCAAGTTGCGTACTACGCGAAGAAGTGGGTCGTGCATTGGTAAAAATTAACAAAGCATTTCTGCAGAAAGGTTACCGAATAAAACTTTATGACTGCTACCGGCCATTGGATGTACAAAAAAAGATGTGGGAAATTTACCCGAACGCCAACTATGTTGCAAACCCGCATACAAGAGGCTCGGTGCATAACCGTGGCGGTGCAGTAGATATTACACTTGTAGATCTAAAAGGTGTGGAATTGGACATGGGTACCGATTTTGACCACTTTGGTAAAGAAGCACACCACAGCTATACTGAACTAAGTGAAAAAGTGATAAAAAACAGAGCCCTGTTAAAAGAGACCATGGAAGCACATGGATTTGCAAGCCTGAGGACTGAATGGTGGCATTATTCGTTTAAAAGCAAGCACACCTATTCCCTATCCAACTTTATGCCCCAATGCGAATAAACACACATTGGACAGATTCCAAGGCATTCCGCTTCGGATTTCCTGCCTTCCTGTTTCTTGCGTCCTTTCTTTTGAAACTTTACATTTTTACACAAAACCCCTATGCCAACGGATGGGATGGTTACTTCTACATTGTACAGGTAAAATCATGGATAGAAGAAGGTCAAATGCATTCTTCCAGAATTTCTCTGTTTTACCCTTTACTCCTCTTCTTATATTTTCTCACCGACTATGAACTTGCATATCAACTAATTTCAGCATTGGCCGCCGGCTTGTTTTCTCTGGCTATTTACCAAGTTGGGGTACTTTTAGCAGGTAGTCGAAATTTGCTGACGCCCATGATGATCGCAGGGTATTCCGCTATAAGCTTTCATCTCACTTACTTTGCAGCCCAATTTCCTAAAAACCTATTAGGGCTTGCATTTCTACTTTGGTTTTTACTGGCACTGTTTCAGGAAAAATATATACGAGCAGGCATTTTTCTAGTACTTAATCTCCTCATTCATAAACTTACCGGCGGTCTTGCCTTAGTTCTTTTCCTCCTATACCCTTTAATAAGACATCGAGCTAAATTTCTATTATATAGTTCAATTGCAGCGGCCTCCATTATGTTAGCCTCCGGATTTTTTTTCCCTCAAATACTAAGCATAGCCGATTTCCAAAGAGAAGGATTTGCTCTAACGGCCGTACCCGGTCTGCCTTTCTTATCTATGCAAGCATCATACGGGGAAACCATGCATGCCTGGTGGTTGACCGAAATATTCTTTATTAATCTGGCATTTATCACCACCATCCCTTTCTTAATTTTTCAAAATAGACCAGACAAACATCGTTTTATCTTACTGGGTATCTTCTTGTTTGTACTGACCTTCCCATTTTTAGAATGGTCATTTTTCGGCCTTTCTTTACGTCTTTATATGTTATTTATTGCCTTAGCCCCCCTAATGATGTGCATGGTAAGAATAAGGAATACCCCAAAAACATCTTGGCTTTTGCTTATGCCCTTTTTTCTGGCAGGAGCATATTCTACCAGAGCCTACTCGTATAAAGAATTTGATCCTCCATACAGCTTATACCATTCCCTTAGCAAAGATATTGAACAGTTAAAGGGTCAACATTCATTTGAACTGCTGATAGGACACAAAGCTTTGGCAGAGTATGTAACCTTTCGAACAGGTATAGACGTCTTACCGTGGATTCCTGAATATGAAATAGAAGTCGATGCCTTATGGAGGATAGCCACAGGCTTAAGAAAAAAAACTGTTGAATTTTATCTTGGAAAAGACACAGATATCTACGAGTTGTCTCCAAGCTATATTTTACTTAGAGAAGACAAATGGCAAGAGCTTTTGAGGTATATAGAAGAAGACGACCCAGAGCTGTATGAGGATTTGTGCACATGGAAAAACCCATATGAAATTCGCCCGGCATACCTTTTAAAAAACAAGAAATAAAAATCCCATGGGTTTTTCTGATAATGAAATACAATAGGCAAGTACAGAAGAATTTATGAATCCATGACTGACGTGTATAATCA
>JBKBXU010000226.1:0-7972 GCA_046313675.1 Cytophagaceae bacterium | reverse complement strand
AGGTAATTCAATTTTACAAGACCCACCTTCAGGGATGGAACTACGATGAAAAGTTTAACATATTCTTCAAGTCAGACCAAGATGGGGATTTTCCTTTTGAACAACTTAATCATATTCCTAATGTGACCGTGCATAAAATTGAAGGTGCTACACCGGTGAGAAAAATTATGCCTGAGGCCCAATGCCTGATTAATATAATTTATGAGCCATTGAAAGAGTAATCTGTCAAACAAAAACGGTGAAATATTTTACAATCAGGGGATAAAGATAGGTCTCAGGAGTTTTTTATACCGTCATAAGCTGGAACCGATTGTTTTGCATAGAAAGAAAGATGAAGGCTCCCGGATTAATATCCTTGCGTCAGATGAAGGATTAATTATAACAAAACTTATTTTAAGCTTAGGCAGAGATGAGTTTCACACCTTCCCGAATTTCATTCTTTATATCCTCTACGGCGATAAAATCGCCATTCTCAATAATCCTCGTTACAAACGAGGACTATTGGTTTTTTCTGACTCCGGTGTCCATACAATCTTTTTAGTCATGATTGATATTTCTTTCTTATCTCGGCCATTACCTCTGCATGAGGTCTGCCCTTGCCTTGTTGAGATTCAGAAAGCCCTATCTTAATGGATTCATTTAACTCAGGATTTAACTCTTCCCAAAAATCCTTTTCATCCTCATCCAATATCGCTTTTACCTGAGAAAGTATAACATCGTTTTCCGACTCCATAATCTTTTCTATAAGCCTGTATTTAGTCTGTATATACATAAAATTTTAGCTTTAGTAAATATAACGTATTTATTATTTTTTTGATGCCTGCCCATTCCGAACAATACTTCTTTTCATACTCAACTTATGCTTGTACAGGCTGTATTACTCCCCTCTGACCAATTAATACCGGACAACCTCTCTTAGCGATCCATCGGAATGATAATACTTCCACTCCCCGTTTTTTTGATCATTATGATAATTACCTTCACCGGATGGTTTTCCATTTTCATAATAAAACTTCCAATAGCCGGATCTCTGATTGTTATTATAATTTCCTTCTTCTCTAAGACGTCCGTTTTCATAATAAAACTTCCAGTATCCACTTAACATCTGATTATTATAATTCCCCTCCATCAGCATATTGCCGTTGGTGTAGTAATATTTCCAATAACCGGAAGGAACGCCATTGTTGTAATTCCCTTCACTATGAATGGCACCATCCGGGTATATGTTGTGATGATACCCGTTAAAATGGTGTGGTAAAACAGGAACAAAAAAACGCGAGGTATCTGAAGCATAATGAACAGGCTCAACCTCGTACCATACCCTTTTACATGCACCTAAAGAAATCAAAACAACTAGGAAGAAACAGATTTTAGCAGGCATTGCAATTAAAATTATAGTTTCACTAAAAATAATACAAGAAAAGGAATAAAGAAATGCCTGAAACTAAAAAAGTGGCAAATTTTTTAAAAAATGCCACTTTAGTTTAATCGTTTACATGCCCTATGTATTAAAAAAAAGGCTTTTTCTTTTCATCCCTTTTAAAGGGTTATAGCCGTTCATTTCTTTCTGATAATACCCTGTTCCATCATATGGCCTTTTTTCCGGATGAGTTTGACAAGAAGTTGAACAAGCTCCTTCCATTTCCCAACCACAGTTCTCACATACCGGAACATGCAGGTTGCACCCTGGATTGGCACAATTTATCATTCGATCACATTCAATCCCACACACATGACAGGTTGAAATCACTTTCGGATTTACCTTATTTACATCCACCACGATCCTGTTATCAAATACATAGCATTTTCCTTCAAAATCTTCTCCTCCTTCTTCCATGCCATATTTAATGATACCACCATGAAGCTGATACACATCTTCAAATCCTTGCTCAAGCAGGAAAGCACTTGCCTTCTCACATTTGATTCCCCCTGTACAATAGGTAAGTATTTTTTTATCCTTAAAT
Organism: Cytophagaceae bacterium; assembly: GCA_046313675.1. Taxonomy (GTDB): domain Bacteria; phylum Bacteroidota; class Bacteroidia; order Cytophagales; family Cytophagaceae; genus JBKBXU01. The sequence goes on along the minus strand of JBKBXU010000226.1, from coordinate 6,008 downwards.
TTTTCCAGTTCTTTTACTTTCTCCGGAAAATCTCTGAAATTCTCTATATCTAGTGTTACGGCATTCTTAAACTTGCCAATGCTGTGCTCATAGTTAGACCTTACATCAAGAACGACCACATCGTCCCTGTCCTTCATTTTTTTAAACTCTGAAGGTTCCAGATGTTTTCCTGTCTTATTTTTAGGATGAATATAAGTGAGTCCGGAATGGACAATTTCAGATTTTACTCTGACATGAAGCTTTTGGAAAGCTTGTTTATCAAAATCTTCAACCTTGAAATCTATATCAGAAAACCGTGGATCATTTTTGAGAGTATTCATATACTCATCACATTGATCCTTTTCGCCGGAAACTGTACCATTTATCCCTTCTGAGGCAATAATGATCCTACCCAACAAGCCCAGCTTCACGCAAAAAAGATGATGTTCTTCCCTGAATTTTTCAGGATCCTCAATTTTGGTGTAACAATAATATAGAAGAATTGAATACTTTTTTTCCATAATGGATAAACATTAAAAGAAATAATGCCAAAATTAACAAAATTTTCAGATTTTAGCGATGATAATTATCAGCTATAAAAAACCACAGGAAAAATCGGTATAGAAAAATCAATCCATTACTTTGGCGGGATTGCCAAATACTGTTTCCCCGTCCTTCACATCAGATATTACAACGGAGCCTGCCCCTATTCTGGCTTTTTTGCCAATCTTAACTCCTGAAACAATCGTAACGCCTGAGCCAATAAAAGCATTTTTACCAATTTTTACACCACTGTTTATGACGCTTCCGGAACCTACCTGAACAAAATCTTCCAATTCTGCATCAAAGTCTATAGTAGCATTGCAGCTTACTATACAATGATTACCAATACGTGCATAGCTGTTAACAACTACTCCGGCATTGACCATGTTACCATAACCTATGAAGGCATATTCTGAAACAAAAGCTTTCTCATGAATGGCATTAATAGGCATTATTTTACGGGTCCGAAGCATATCTACCAGGTTTTCCCTATATTTATTATCGTCTGAAGCAATAAAGGCTTCACATTTTTTCCCAAGATATTGTAAAAAACCATTGTCATCGGTACTTCCAAGCACCGCAATGTCCCCGATTTCTTTGCCATGCAAGCCTTTGTCATCATCAAGAAAACAATAGATCATCACATTGTTGCTTTGAAAAATATCAAGCGCAACTTTGCCCAATCCTTTGGCGCCAAATATCATTACAGGGTTTTTCAATTTCATGGTATTATTTTTTTTAAAAATATCAATATAATTTATTAAAGACAAAAGCTGCTGTAGCTTATTAATAGCCATTTAACAAAAAGTCTTATGCGAAAGGTTCAATATTTTTTCTTGTAAATTTTCACATAGGTGTTTCTTCCGTCTTCCTTATACAATGAAAAGTCAAGCCCTGAGGGCCAAAGGGTTTCAATTGGAAGGACTACGTAGTCATAACCAGAATTAACTATTTGATAGTCAATAGAACAATGATTACTGTTTTTAAGAAACTTATACCGAAGGTACACATGGTAGGTGTCTTCCATTGATAAAATTTTCTCCGGAGAAGCTTGAAATAAATCTGAAGTAACTTTATCCAGCTCACTGTAGTATTCTGAACCACGGGATAATTTTCCCAAATGCTCCGATAAGCTGTTAAACATTACCAGGAAAAGAATAAAAAACGGAATGATGAGTACCTTATCATATTTTTCCTGAACCTGCTTCACCAGCAAGGCAAACAACAAGGCAGCGAACACGAGCATAAAAAGCATCACGCGGGGAAAAGGCAAAACCCGTTGTATACCTATGCATATAGGTACAATAATGACAAGCACAAGTAATAAGGAAGACCACTTAATTTCTCTTTTTCGAAGAAGCAAAATCAGAGAGGCCAAAAGTAGTAAAGGTAACAGAATACTCAATATCCCTTCAGAAAACAGAAAATGGGACAAGCTTTTGATCCATTCCATAAAGGATACTAAAAACATTGAAAACGACATGGGGGCAACCCAAGTGTTTCCCGTTAAAGCCTCAAACCCGTTCAATATAATGACCGGGGCATATAAAAACAGCACAAGAGCCGTGATGAGGACATGGGTTTTAACAAAAGGAAATAATGCTGTCTTCTTCAGAAAAATGATTTGCCAGACAGCAATAACCAGGTACGGATACAGAAACACTGGGATGGTATAAAATCCAAAAACACAGCTTAAGACAAAACATAGTCTATAGAATAACCCCTGGTGTATTCTGGTAGAAAAATATAAAGCGAGCAAAACAAAGAGGATCAACAGGATGTACCCCCTGCCGTGAGATGCGTAAAATATAAAAGGAGAAGAAAAGGCCAGCAAAAGAGTGCCAAGTAAACCGGGCAGAAAACCTGTTTCTTTCTTTAGCCAAAGAAAAGTACCTACTACCATCAATAATCCGGCAAGAAGACTGGGAATCCTCATTATCAGTAGTGTATTGTTGGTAATTAAGGAAACCAGGTAAGAAAGCTGGAGATAAAATATATGATTATTCGGACCGGGATAATAAGCAGAAATAACCCCAATCCCCTTACTTACAAAATATACATACGAGAACACCTCATCTACCTGTAAGTGGTATCTGAGCGTGGTATAAGTTATAAATCCGGTGTAAAGAACACCCACTACCACCAAAAGCTGTTTTTGCCATCTTTTTAAGGAAGAAATCTCCTTTATTACATTCTTCACAAAGAGCTTAGCCTCTTCCCCTACCCTTTTGACACTACTTTTAAGGAGATTATATTTTCTGTTTAGAAAAAAACATATAAGACACAGCAAAGGAAAGCTTATACCTAAAGAATATTTGATTTGTAATAAACGTTGAGAAGAAAGAAGCTTTTTTTTCAGAATATTAGTATTTTCAAGGCCATAATGATGTGCCAGAACAGCAAAAATGCGTTCCTGATCAGCAAACAGTACCAATGTAACTACTGCAAGCCAGATCAGAAGAACCGCCCAAAGGCAGCATCTGAAAAATAATCGATAATAGTCCGGATTTCCGGTATGCATTTATAACTAGTAAATTGAATGTCTGGTAAAAATAAAAAAAAGGTATTAATAATCTGGCTTTGCCTGCTGTTTCTTCCTTTTATATTGCTTACTGATCTTTTTCCCTTTATGCGTTTTGGAATGTTTGCTGAACCTGTAGTACGAAGCATCCAAAACGAAAAGTTTGAAGTGCATGTAACCAAAGACAATATTCATCAACCTTTTGACTGTAACGAAATAAATATACTGCCTAATATCTTTTTTTATCTGTCGCGCAATTATTACTACCGTAATGAGGGTGAATTATTTTTAAAACAGATTTCAAATTTATCAGAAAATTCCGAGAATACGGAATGGCATCTCAAAAGGATTGTATTACATAAGGAGGCTGACAAAAATGACACCCTAACTGTAGCGATTTACCGCAAATGAATTCATTTTCAACATATCGCTTATACGTTTTACCGCTTCTGGTCTTATGCCTCTTTTCTTTGGGGTACATCTTCCTGATCAGGCCGGCCATTCCTATGGCATTCGAAGACAATGCACCAGCCTGGTTTAACACAGTGATCGAACTATTCTACCCACGCTTTTACATTGAAAAACACCGGTTTGACCTAAGCTTCTTCCTTGAAAAAGGAGATCAGGTGATTTTGCGTTTTTCCCTTATTACTTTAACAGCCATCATTTTCGCATTCTGCTACGACAAATACGCATTAAAAAATTATATTAAGATCCATTTTACACAGGCAAAAACCTCCGTTCGAAATGTGCAGATATTAAACATCTTTACGAACCTGTTGATATTATATTTCGGTCTTGACCTGGCAGAATATGTAATTTCTTTGGCCTCTCTCCGGGAATTTTATAAACCTGTGTTCTTCCTGAAGCTATTAAACCTACCCTATCCTTCCGTGGCAATGTTGTATATCATTTCTGCGGGAATGGCCATAGCGTGTTTGTTAAGCATCTTCCGCATTGTGCCTGCATTGGCTTCAGGAGTAGCGGTACTATTGTTTATCCTGCTGCAGAACCTTTCATACAGCTTTGAGAAAGTAGACCATGGTTTTGCCACCCTAACCTATGCCGCTTTGCTGATGCCTTTTTTATTGAGAGACCATGTCATAGCCAGGCGTAAAGGATCTAAGGAACAGGATGCCTGGGCCTTGAAACTCATAATGATCACTATTGCCCTGGTCTATCTTATGAGCGGATTGGAAAAGCTCTTTATAAGCCACTTTTCCTGGGCAACAGCAGAAACCTTTAAGGCATACATCATGCTTCACAACATCCCATTGGGAGTCATGATTTCCGGCTCGCCGTTTCTTAGCACCGTGCTTCCCGTTCTGGCACTTTTGTTTCAGTTGGGCTTTATCAGTATTTTGTTTTTCAAAAAGCTACGATGGTTTTTTTTACCTGCCGGCATCTTGTTTCATCTCGGAACCTATTTTATGTTCGGAGCCGGAGCTGTTTTTAATCCCTGGTGGATGGTCTATGTATTTTTTATTGACTGGAAATCTGAGAAATAAACTATCCCATATTCATCAAATTTACACCCAGATTACATTCCAAACATCTTTTTCGCCTGCAATAGTTATTATATAACTGTATCCCGGCCTGTGTATCAAAGGCACTTGCCATATGCAATCCGAGATCGGACCAGACTTTTGTAATTCTGTTTTCTTCAGGGGAAACCGATTCCAGTAGTTCGATGGATTTATCCATATATCGCTGATCATCCTTTTCAATTGCATAGCAGGCGAGCAAAGGCGCAACCGTGTTAATGGCTATGTTCTCAATAGCCGACTTTCCGAGGTGTATGGCTTTTCGCTCAGCAATACGATCAAACAGATAATGGGTGTGCCAATAAGTAGACTGCTCCACCTGAAGGAAATTGTAAAGCTGTTTTATATTAACAACTTCTTTAAAAACAGAAAATAGCGAAGGGTTTTTTAATATAAGTGCGGCAAACTCAGAAATACGGACACTTGGAAAATTAGCCGGGCGGATCCGCATAAACTTCCATTCAAGCCCGGTAAGTTTCTTTTCTTTTAACTGGTACTTGCCGGCAAGAAAGCCAAATTCCCTTTTTAAAGTCCTTGGGTATTCATCCTTAAATTCCTTATCCAGCAGGCCTGCCATTCCAAAAAGCAAGGCCTCCGCCTGCACCTCATTATCAGCATGCTTTCTCAGAATTTTTAAAGGAAGTCTTTGTCCAAGTTTAAGAAAAGGCTCTGAATTTAGCTTGAAGCCCATATTCAAAGCCAGCAACTGATAGGCTGTCTCTTCCCAGTCACCATGATTGTCTGCAAGCAGGGAACGTACTTTCGCTGACTTTTCCTGTAGACGCTCGGAAAGTGTCCTATCCAACATGGAAAGTTTAACGATATCAGAAATTCTATTAAAATCCACGCCACATGGAATGGTACCCGGAGAGTTGATAAACTGTCTGTACTTTTCATACAGGTCTGGATCAATGCGATTTTTTAATTCTAAGGTAGGAATTGGTGTTCCGTCGGTACGTTTAACGATCTGATCATTGAGCCAGACAACGTGGAGTATTACATTATCATAGGCTTTGTCCTGCTGATGATTATGGCTGTACCAATCAGATGCTTTGATATGTATTTCCACATTACCAGACCAGAAAAAATCTCCGATTTTGATCCGCGCATCATGGAAATCAGGACCTGAATTATAGTTTTTTGTTCCCTGATGGACAATCTGAACCTGTTCATCGAAACAATCTGTCAGTAATTTTTTTTCAAAGTATTGAAACTCCCACACAAAGTGGAGAAAAGACTCTTTCATCATAGCTAGCTGGTTTACAACGAAAAGCGAAAATTAACAGCCGAAAAGATAAAAGTCAAGAATTTTTCTGACAAAAAATACGCTTCCAGAGAAAGTATTGTTCTTTCAAGGATTACTTACTACTTACCCCTTACCACTTATGCCTTACGACTTATGCCTTACTACTTCACTTATG
>JBKBXU010000225.1:0-7978 GCA_046313675.1 Cytophagaceae bacterium | reverse complement strand
ATCTGGTTATTTGTAGCTCTAACAGCCCTTTCACTGCTTATCTTTTACTTTTTTCCTGAAAACACCCATTTACAGACTGCTACCGTAGTAGTTTCTGTGTTCAGTTACTTATTAATACTTCAATTCTTCAGAAGCCCAAGTCGTAAAATCATTATTAATGACAAGCATGTCATAGCCCCGGCAGATGGAAAAGTTGTTGTGATAGAAGAAGTTATGGAAACAGAATACTTTAATGACAGGAGAAGGCAGGTGTCTATATTTATGTCCCCCATCAATGTTCACATAAACAGAAATCCCATCACGGGAGTTGTAGCATATTTTAAATATCACGCCGGAAAATATCTGGTTGCCTGGCATCCAAAATCGAGTTTGGAAAATGAACGGACTACAATTGTGATACAAGGAAGAAACAATCACCCGGTCTTAATCAGGCAGATAGCCGGAGCATTGGCCAAAAGAATTGTATGGTATTTAAAAGCCGGTGAAGAAGTTAAGCAAGGAGAGGAACTAGGTTTTATCAAATTCGGTTCAAGAGTAGATTTGCTTCTGCCAATGGAAGCAAAAATCAAAGTAAACATAGGCCAAAAAACCCGAGGTGGAGAAACCATCGTGGCTGAGTTTGAATAAATAAAAAATTGGCGAAACATAACTTGAAAAAAACAGTATTAATCACTAAAATTTTGTAAAGAATTTTAACCTATGGAAAAAGAATTTGATGATCTTGATGACGATAGCCTTTATGTAAGTTTTGAGGCTTACAAAACCCTTCTTGATGCGGGTTTGTCCAAGAAAGATGCATTAGAACGTACCGGCCTAACCGCCCAAATTGTTAAAGACCTCGAAGAGGAAGAAAACGAATTGGAATTTAAGGCGGATTTTAAAGAAGTATGGGATGCAGACGACGACGATGATCATGATGGTGGAGACTGGAATGATGATGACGACGACAACTGGAACGACGATTTCAGCGACAGCGACTATGGAGATGGAGAAGAAAAAGATTATTATTAATACGATACAGGAAATTTAATCTTAAAACCCAAAGAGCAATCTTTGGGTTTTTTTATTTCCCCGACCCGTAAAATACAGGTAATAATAGTCAAAAACAGCCCGAAATTTAAAATTTCACTCCTAAAAAATTTCATTTTTCCACTTGATTTATTAATCTTACAACGTAATTTCAACCTGCTATGCCAGATTATAAAGACCTTATACACGCTGAGTTATCCTCCTCTGCGAAAGTCCTCCAGGATTTTATGGCCGACAAAGCCAATATTGTCGCCATCGAGGAAGCGGCCCTACTTATGGCTGAAGCAATAAAAGGCGGAGGCAAAATCCTTAGTTGCGGCAATGGTGGATCATCCTGTGATGCCATGCACTTTGCTGAAGAATTAACAGGAAGGTACAGGGAAAACCGTATACCCATTCCGGCCATAAGCATCTCTGATCCAAGCCACATCACCTGTACTGCGAATGATTATGGCTTTGATCATATTTTTTCGCGCTACATAAAAGCCCTGGGTAAGCCCGGAGACGTACTGCTTGCCATAAGCACCAGCGGAAATTCAGAAAACATTGTCCAGGCCGTAAAAGAGGCTAAAGAAAACTCTTTAAAAACAATTGTTCTTACCGGCAAAAATGGAGGAAAGTTAAGTGGGCTTTCAGATCTCAGCATCCATGTACCACATGAAGGTTATGCAGACAGAATACAGGAATTACATATTAAGATTATTCACATTTTAATTCTTCTTCTGGAAAAACAGTTGACTTGAAACCATGCTAGCTAAAACTTTTGGAAGTGCAGTATATGGTGTAAATGCTTTTATTGTAACTATTGAAGTAGCGGTCGAACAGGGAACAAAATTTTTTATGGTTGGCCTGCCTGACAGCGCAGTAAAAGAAAGCGAACACCGGGTCGTATCCTGTATAAAACATCTCAAATACAAAATGCCACGGCAGAAAACCGTGGTAAATCTTGCACCTGCCGATATACGAAAGGAAGGGACGGCCTATGATTTAGCCATTGCCCTTGGCATACTTGCGGCATCGGACCAAATGTGCGGTGAGGGAATGGAAGACTACGTTATAATGGGTGAACTCGCCCTGGATGGTAAGCTTAGGCCCATCAAAGGGGTGCTTCCCATTGCCATTGAAACACGAAAAAAAGGATTTAAAGGCCTGATACTTCCTAAAGAAAATGAATCTGAAGCTGCTATAGTTAATGGCATAGACGTGCTGGGTGTAGAACACATTAGTGATGCCATTGATTTCTTCAATAAACGAAAGGAATTAACACCGTGTATTTCTAATACACGAGATATTTTCTTCGATAACCTGAATAACTACGAGGCCGATTTTTCGAATGTACAAGGTCAGGAAAACATCAAAAGAGCGATGGAAATTGCGGCAGCCGGGGGACATAATGTCATAATGATCGGCCCACCCGGAGCAGGAAAAACCATGCTTGCCAAAAGAATACCATCCATACTTCCACCGCTGACCCTTCACGAGGCATTGGAAACCACAAAAATTCATTCCGTTGCGGGAAGGTTGGACAAGGCATCTTCCCTTATTTCCCAAAGACCATACCGCTCACCACATCATACCATAAGTGATGTAGCCCTGGTAGGCGGAGGCGGCATACCTCAGCCGGGAGAAATTTCACTAGCCCATAACGGGATACTTTTTCTTGATGAGCTTCCCGAATTTAAACGAACCGTACTGGAAGTAATGCGCCAGCCCCTGGAGGAACGAAAGGTTACCATCAGCCGTGCCAGGCTTACGGTAGAGTTTCCTGCCAATTTTATGCTCATAGCCAGTATGAACCCCTGCCCCTGCGGATATTACAATCACCCGGAAAAAGAATGTGTTTGCGGCCCTGGAGTAGTACAACGCTACCTGAATAAAGTAAGCGGCCCCCTACTCGACCGCATCGACTTGCATGTAGAAGTTACACCGGTTTCATTTGATGAAATGACATCCAACCGTAAAGCAGAATCGAGTGCTGATATCCGGGAAAGGGTTATGAAAGCACGGGAAATTCAGTCAGAACGATTTAAGGATAATCCCAGCATCTATTCCAATGCCATGATGTCTCCACAGATGGTAAAAAATGTGTGTGAGATAAATCCAGCCGGGAAAACACTACTAAAAACAGCCATGGAAAAACTTGGACTTTCCGCCCGGGCTTACGATCGGATATTGAAAGTTTCAAGAACAATTGCAGACCTGGCAGGAAGCAATGACATTAAAATTGAGCATTTGGCAGAGGCCATCCAATACCGTAGCCTGGATAGAGATGGATGGGCGGGGTGATTGTCAATTATGAATTATAAATTCTTAATTTTTAATTAACTAGAAAATTATCTCTATTGAATAATGATGGATAGAAGCCATCTGTTTGACAATATAAAACAGCTTATTTCAATTAAAAATTATGAATGCCACCTTGTTAGTCATAATAAAATAGGGCCTTATTTTAAAAAGCGAAATGGGCAAAACTTCGTTGTGTTGTTAACCGGAATTGCTAGAATTCAAAACTAAGGTTTTAATTTTTCCGTTATCTTTGTATATCAGAAAGGAGAAACAATGTTATCCAAAAGTTTTGAAAATGAAATATTAAAGAATTTAAATTTGCTGGAGAAAGATCAGCAAAACAGAGTTCTTAATTACATAAAGTCCTTACTAAAAAATTCAAAAGGAACTCAAATAGATCTTTTGAAATTTGCTGGAAGTTTTGATCCAAAAGAAATACAGCAAATTTCAAAAGCAATTGAGGATGACTGTGAAAACATAGATAAGAATGAATGGTAAAAGATTTTTACTAGATACAAATATTGTTATTGGGCTTTTTGCAAATGAGCAAGCAATCATAAATAATATTATGTCGTCTGAGACAATCTTTATTCCAACCATTGTAATAGGAGAACTTTATTATGGAGCAGAACAGTCAAGCAAGAAAAATGAGAATATAAAGAAGATTGACGAATTCGCATCAAATTCTTTTGTCTTGGAATGTTCAACTGAAACGGCTAAACAATATGGTAGTGTCAAATGCAAGCTTAAACTCAAAGGAACGCCAATCCCGGAAAATGATATATGGATTGCTGCAATGGCAATTCAAAACGATCTAACTCTAATTACAAGGGATAAGCATTTTAACCATGTGGAAGGGTTATATATAGAGAAGTGGTAATAAAACAATTAGCACATTAACTTTCCACTCCTACCTTTGACCTAAAAATGGATCGTCAAATACATTGACAATCGAATGACTTATTTCAATTAAAAATTATGAATTCAACATTCAAAATTCATCTAAAAGGGGAACCTTTTTATGCAAAATACTGTATTAGTAATCAAAGCATTTTTAATTAAATTTTAATACGAAATGTCTGATTTTTAATATTTATTTTGTAATTTAGTATTCCAAAGCATAAATATGAAGAGAACTCTACTTACTTATCTACTTATTTCCTTACTAACGCTGCCCTTTGCAGGGGGTGTACAGGCTCAAAATAAGGAGCTGGCCCTGAATAAATGGGACGGTGGTGAGCAGAAGTATGAGCTTCTCCTCTCGCCAAATCCTTTTGAAGATATTTTAAACATCAAAGTAACTCCTGGTGGCAAGAAGCTTACAGGCATACGGATCGTTGACATTATAGGCAAAGAAGTCGCCTGGATCGACCTTTCCGGTGGCGTTTACAGCTACACGCTTGACTGCACAAACCTGAAGCCGGGCGTTTATTTTTGCAGTGTATATACTGAAAAAGGAATCTTGGAAACTAAAAAACTGTTCCGAACAAAATAGATAACACATAAAAAATACTTTAAAAAAGAAGCTCAAAAGGCTTCTTTTTTATTTTTCCAGCTTACCGGAAATTTTTTTTATACAAATTGCGTTAGAATATGGTTTACCATTTATTACACAAAGGAGGCTTTATAAAATATATTTTTACTATTTTCGCCCAAATAATAATTTTTCTCTGATATGCTTAATTACCAAAAGTTAAACAACCTTGTAGGTTGGCTTGTGTTTTTATTCGCTGCTGTCGCTTACACAATGACAGTAGAACAGACTGCGAGTTTCTGGGATGCGGGAGAATTTATTGCTGCAGCCTATAAATTACAGGTTCCACATCCTCCCGGAGCACCTTTCTACCTGCTGATCGGACGGTTTTTCTCCTTATTTGCCCCTGATGTAGAAACGGTGGCATTATACATCAATATGGTATCCGTGCTTACCAGTGCCCTTACGGTATTGTTTCTTTTCTGGAGCATCACTATGCTTGCGAGGAAGCTTGCCGGTACTGAAGAAAATACCGGAAGCACCATTGCCATAATGGCAAGTGGAGTGGTAGGTGCCCTGGCTTTTGCCTTTTCTGACTCATTCTGGTTCTCAGCCGTAGAAGCTGAAGTATATGCCATGTCTTCTTTTTTCACCGCCCTGGTTTTCTGGGCAATTTTAAAATGGGAAGCCAGAGCAGAAAATCCTGATTCTGACAGATGGCTAATATTTATAGCTTATATGATGGGGCTTTCCATTGGAGTCCACCTTCTAAACCTTTTGGCACTTCCTGCCATTGGTTTTGTTTATTATTATAAAAGATTCAAGCAAACGCCTCAAGGAGGCCTGATAACACTCGGAATCAGTGCACTTCTTATCGGAGTAATTATGTCTGTTATTATAACCGGCCTTCCTTCCATTGCTGGCTGGTTTGAGATTTTCTTTGTCAATGGACTGGGTACTCCATTTGGCATAGGTATCATTTTCTTTAGCATTCTTTTCATTGGCGCATTGGTATATGGTATCAGATATACTATAATTCATGAAAAAAGAACACTTAACACCATCCTGTTAAGTTTTATATTTATTATCATAGGATATTCTTCGTATGGGATTATTCCTATCCGTTCTAATTACAATCCGCCTATTGATGAAAATAACCCGGAAAACATCCTAAGCTTTGTCTCTTACCTTAAGAGGGAGCAATACGGAGACCGCCCTTTATTTACAGGGCCTTACTATACTGCAGGTTATCCGGACATCAAAAAAGGAGCACCTTTGTACAGAAAAGATTCCGAAAAAGGAAAGTACGTAATCTATGATCATAGAAGGGAATACATCTACAACAAAGATCATATGACGATTTTTCCGAGGATGTACAGCACCCAGGCTCACCATGTACAGGCCTATATGGACCGAACCGGACTGGGAAAAGACCAGAAGCCGACCATGGCACACAACCTCGACTATTTCTTCAGCTATCAGATAAACCATATGTACCTGAGGTATTTTATGTGGAATTTTGCAGGAAGGGAAAGTGATATACAGGATGCCGGTTGGCTAACTCCGGCAGATTGGTTTAAGACTGATTTACCACATTACCTCGCGACGAATAAAGCTCGAAATAACTTTTTTATGCTTCCGCTGATTCTGGGACTGGTGGGATTAATCTTCCACTATGTCAGGAGTAATAAAGATGCTAATGTAGTAATGCTCTTTTTCTTCTTTACCGGTATCGCCATTATACTATACCTGAACCAGCCTCCGGTAGAACCTCGTGAAAGAGACTATACCTATGCAGGATCATTTTATGCATTTGCCATTTGGATAGGATTGGGGGTCATGGCTTTGTGGGAAGGCTTTAAACGGCTCACCAATAGCTCAACCATCGGCGGGATAGGTGCTTTTGTAATATGCCTCTCTGCTCCACTCATTATGATGGCAGAAGGATGGGATGACCATGACCGCTCCAACAGATGGCATTCCGTAGATTCAGCAAAGAATCTCTTAAATTCTTGTGCAGAAAATGCCATCCTGTTTACCGGTGGTGACAATGACACCTTCCCTCTATGGTATGCCCAGGAAGTGGAAGGATTCCGAACGGATGTGCGGGTATGTAACTTGAGCTTATTAAATACCGACTGGTATATAGGTCAAATGAAACGCCAGGCTTATAAGTCGGATCCATTGCCTATTTCATTCGAGTTTGAACATTATATCCAGGGAACTAACGATGCCTTATATTTCCAGGAGATAGCCCGTTGGAAAGACGGCATCAGCCTTCCGGGGTTCCTAAGTCTTGTAAAACAAAGAAATCCTATGGTAATGGCAGAAACAAGAAGCGGAGATGTTGTTACAACCTTCCCTTCCAGGAATTTCGTGCTACCTGTTAACAGGGAAGTGGTTTTAAAAACCGGAAGCGTACCTGAGCACCTTCGAAACAATATTGTAGACAGGTTGGCCTGGTCTGTGACCCAAAATACATTGGAAAAGAAAGACCTTATTATTCTGGACATGATTCATACCAATAATTGGGAGAGACCAATTTATTTCTCTACAACACTTTCTTCTTCTAATTTCCTTGGACTAAAAGAATATACTCAGTTAGAAGGACTCGCTCACAGGTTACTGCCTGTACGTCTGCCTGGTGCTACTCAAGGGTGGATAAACACGGACATCATGTACGACCGAATGATGAACAATTTCTTCTGGAGAGAACTTGACAACCCGGATGTTTACTATGATGAGAATTACTTAAGGTTCCCTCTAAATTCACGGACTCAGTTCCACAGGCTGGCTGGACAGCTATTGGCAGAAGGTAAGAAAGATAAATCTTTGGAGGTAATTAACCGTTGCCTGTCTGTAATGCCGGATAAATCCATTCCATTCGACATAACCATTCCACCTTTTGTTCCCCTTCTTTTAGAACTTGGAGAGAAGGAAAAAGCAATGGAAATAGTTAATACTATGGCACCCAGAGCAGAGGAAAATCTTGCATACCTGCAAAGACAAGGACTGACAAATACAAGGGACAACGACTTAAACTTATATGTACTAAATACATTAATCAGTGGATTAAGAGAGGAAGGCATGACAGAGGAAGCTTCCAGGTTAGAGAAAGTTTTCAGAACTTATTATAACCGGTAATCAAAACTTTCTTTTAATTAAACGGAAAAAGGGTTAATTTAATTG
>JBKBXU010000224.1:0-8025 GCA_046313675.1 Cytophagaceae bacterium | reverse complement strand
TGTCCCCTGGTAATAGCTAATGGAATGAATGCTTTTTTCCAGACTTGCCTGCTTTACCCGGGGAAAGGGAACGCTTCCGGAATGGCCTTGGATAAATTCAATGAACTCATCAACTTCAACGGATAAAAGACTTAGTTTGTCCCCGTCTTCATTATACAGGATCACTTCTTCGTCGGTAATTTTAATTCCTTTGATATCTAATGAGCCTTTGGAGGTAATTTCATCATTAAAGGAAAGCATATCATACCATTCAGGCAGGTCTTTTATAGGAAAGTAAAGAAATTCCCTGTTATACCGGGTGGGTAGTTTCACCAGATGCCCAGCAGGATGTAAGGCTTCATTGTTTTTAGGCAGAATGACCAGATGGGGGTAGTTGTTTATAAAGACGATGTCAATAATTTTCAGGAAATTATCTTTTGGATTTTTAAGATCGATCTGCCGGATTATCTCCAGATTATATTTAAGCATATATAAAATGCCTGTGGCATTGGAAACCATAAAGATGTTGCCCTGAAAATGAAAAACGAGTGGATGATTATCAGGAATTGGTAAAGGGGCTGTCTTTAAAATGCTAATTTTATAGGCCATGTTTTATTCTGAGATGGAATAAATTAGTAATGGAATGATTGGTAGAATCAAGAATGCCAGAATGATATATTTTAACGCAGCTACTTTAAGCAAAAGATTATTCTCTCCCAGAGCAAGGAAATAAAATGCCAAAGAAGCAAAAATGGTAAAAGGCACCATAAAGACACCAAATATGCTGAAAGACAAAACCCATGAAATAATTCCGAATGCAATCGAGAAGAATATTAGTTTCATATCCCGCTTAGTTATTCCTGATTACCCCTGATTTTTTGAAAATTTGATTTTCCTTCTTTCAGGAAATCCAAAAACAGAGGTATGCTGCGCTCATATCCTATAGGCTGAGCAAGTATTTTTTCAGTAAATGGGTCGAGTAGTACGTAATAAGGTTGAGCGTTGACATTATAATGGCGAATCTGAATGTCACGGTTTATGGCACCTACAGTTTTTTTGACTTTATTATCGTATGGTGAAGTGAACCAATCCGATTCAGGCAATTGTGTCCGGTCATCGGTGTATAAGGCTACAATAAGAAAATCATTGTTTAACATTCGCATTACCTCTGGATCAGCCCATACATTGGCTTCCATTTCCCTACAGTTTACGCAGCCATGGCCGGTGAAATCTATAAACAAGGGCAGATTTCTTTCTCTTGCACAAGCAAGGGCCTGCTCATAGTCAAAATAACCTTTGAGTCCGTGAGGTAAATTTAGCCTTCCTTCATGTTTAGGCTGGCTGCAAAGCGTACTTCCGTCCCCATCGTGACTGATGCTGTATTGCCTTACAATTCCGGGAATATCAAAATCATGTGTTGACATTGGAGGCAGGTAGCCGGATAAGGCTTTCAGCGGTGCTCCAAACATACCTGGAATAAGATATACGGCGAATGTAAAGACGATTATTGAGAGGATAAGTCGTGGCACACCGATTTTCTCCACTTCACTATCGTGGGGCAAACGGATCTTTCCAAGGAGGTATACTCCCATTAGAATGGCAATAACAATCCAGATGGCAAGATAGGTTTCCCGGTCAAGGATGTTCCAATGGTAAACCTGATCGGCAATACTCAGAAACTTAAATGCCAGGGCAAGTTCTATAAAGCCCAGTAAAACTTTTACCACATTGAGCCACCCACCGGATTTTGGAAGGGCTTTCAACCAACCGGGGAACATTGCGAACAAGGTAAACGGTATAGCGAATGCTGCGGCATAACTAATCATTCCAAGGATTGGCCTTAAGGGATTTTCACCTGCTGCTTCCACCAGTAAAGCACCAATGATAGGGCCAGTACATGAAAATGAAACAAGGACAAGGGTAAATGCCATAAAGAAAACTCCTATCAGTCCTCCTCTGTCGGCCTGGGCATCCACTTTGTTGATAAAGGAACTGGGCAGGGTAATATCAAATAATCCAAGAAATGATAAACCAAACACTATAAAAACCACGAAAAATAGGGTGTTGGGCAGCCAGTGGGTACTCAGGACCTGTGCAAACTCAGGGCCATTGAGTGGGGCAAGTATGGCTCCCAAAATGCCATAAATGAATACGATGGAAAAACCATAAAGAAACGCTTTTTTTATTGCCTGGCCCCGGTTATTGCTTGCGTTGGTGAAAAAAGTTACGGTCATGGGTATCATTGGAAATACACATGGAGTTACCAGTGAGATTAATCCGGAACCAAATGCCAGCAAAAGAAATGCGAGCATGGACAAAGCATGGGCATTGTTCCCGCCACGGTCTTTAAGTTTTATTTCCGGCTCCGGTGCCACTTCTTCAACCTGGGCTCTGGAAGGTGCTTCAGGGGTAGGCTCTATGGCCGCCGGGGGAAGGTTTAATTCTTTTTTTAATTCATCAATGATAAGGGTATTGATGCTGTCTCTTTTAAGGAGATTATTTATGTGGGTATTTAATTCCCTTGCTTCTTCAGGGGACAGTTTTATCTTTTCCTGAGCAAAGGAGCCTGAGGGAAGTAGTAGCGTGAATAAAAGAATAAAAAATAAATTTTTCATTTAGTTATTACCTCCATGCTTTCTGACAAAATTACGAAGGTATTGTGCCGACTCGTCACGACCCTGAGCATCTCTACGAATGTATTTTTCACGCTCATTTTCGAGTTCGCTAATTCTTTGCTGTAGGTCAGATGATGCTGATTTTTGATTTTCTGTGGTGTTTTTTCCGGTAGGTTCAGGGGTTTTTACCGCAGGTTTGTCCTGAGGTTTTACGGGAGTTGCTGCCGCCAGAACTTTAATATCTGTAAAGGTATGCTCTTCATCAAACTGTATACACTTGCCTTCTTTGTCGGAACAGGTCTGATAATTATATTCCACTTCGATAACAGGGTTTTCTGAAAGGATTTTCACCTTTTGCCGAAATTCTGCTTTGCCTGTATGATAGGTGTACTCTCCTTCAAATATTTCACTGTATTTTTTCTTGGGCTCTACAGGCTGTATTTTTCCTACCAGTTCATACGAAGGGTGGGACTTAAAATTAAATTCTGTCGGCAAGGGGCCATCCAGGTCAAAATCAGTGGAATAAATATACCAAGTATCCTTTAGGGTTGCCCGAAATATCAATTCTACAGTTTCTCCTACTTTAACTTCTTTTGCAGAAGTTGCATAGGTCCATGAAGCCGGATTGATAACCTGAGCCTGTATAGAAGCTGCTACAAATATAAATAAGAATAGAATATAAAGTTTTCTCATCGCTACACCAAAAATACGTTATTTATTCAAAGTTGCATAGTGCCGGTAAAACAAAACGATGGTTTCAATTCCTTTGATATAATTAAATACCTTAAAATTCTCATTTGGGGAGTGAATGGCATCGCTTTCCAGTCCAAATCCTAACAAAATTGTCTTTAGTCCCAGTTCCCGTTCAATTAAATTTACAACGGGTATACTGCCTCCTTCACGCATGGGAAGAGGGGTTTTACCCCAGGCATCTTCAAAGGCTTTACTTGCTGCGGCATAGGCTATGGAATCAGTCGGCGTTAAAGCCGGTTCGCCACCATGGTGTGGCTTTACTTTTACTTTTACACCTGCCGGTGCAATGCTTTCAAAGTGCTTTGTGAACAGGCTAGTAATCTTTTTTGAGTTCTGGTTCGGTACTAGCCGCATGCTGATTTTGGCCTGGGCTTTTGACGGTAATACTGTTTTTGCACCTTCCCCAATATATCCTCCCCATATGCCATTTATATCCAGCGTTGGCCTGATAGAGACTCTCTCCAGGGTTGAATATCCAGCTTCGCCATGAACTTCTTTAATATCCAGCGATTTTTTAAACAGCTCCAGATCCAAGGGTAGTTTATCAATTACCGCTCTTTCTTCTTTGGATAACTCCTGAACATCATCGTAAAAGCCTGGAATGACAATGTGGTTTTTTTCGTCTTTAAGTGAAGCAATCATTTCACATAGTATGTTTATTGGATTGCCCACAGCACCACCGTACACACCGGAATGAAGATCTCTGTTTGGCCCGACTACTTCTACCTCAAGATAGCTAAGTCCCCTTAGCCCGACAGTAATGGTTGGGCAATCTACGGAAAGAATTCCTGTATCAGAAATAAGGGCAACATCTGCCGAAAGCAGTTCTTTATGGTCTCTGACAAATTTATCGAGATTGTCAGAACCTATTTCTTCTTCGCCTTCTATAATAAATTTTACGTTGCAGGGTAGAGCATTGTGGTGAAGCAAGGTCTCCAATGCTTTGATGTGCATGTATACCTGGCCTTTATCGTCGCTTGCACCCCGTGCGTATATTTTATCATCTTTGATTACCGGCTCAAACGGGGGCGAGCTCCACAAATCCAATGGATCAGGTGGTTGTACGTCATAATGTCCGTATACCAGCACGGTAGGAAGGGAAGGGTCGGTTATTTTATCTGCATAAACAATGGGGGTGCCTTCGGTCGGGTAAAGTTTGGCATTTTATGCTCCCGCTTCAGTCAGGGCATTCTTTACAAATTCAGCAGCCCGTATCATTTCAGGTGCAAATTTTTTATCGGCGCTAACGGAAGGTATCCGCAGAAGTTCAAAAAGTTCGCTTATAAAACGGTCTTTATTTTTTTCAATATATTCTTTCATTATTGGGGGCTTTTGGTACAATTTTAATAATAATTTTTGTTTTGCGTAAACCTGTTGGCTTTTTCTTAACTAAATTTATAGTAAAGGTGTTATATAAATAAAGTGGAGGCAGAATGAGGGCGAATAAAATATTATTTCCAACAGACTTTTCGGACAAAACATACAATGCATTGGAATATGCTATTAACCTGGCGTATAAGATGTCAGGAGAAATTATTATTTTTCATTCCAGTCACTATCCGAGGTATAGTAGTACTATATCTCTCGAATCCATTGAGAGGACATACAAGGAAAGCCTGAAGAAGGAAGAGCACAAGTTAGAAGAGGTAGTTAAGTATGTGCAGAATAGAAATTCCGACATTCCATGTCGCTGCATCAATTTGCAAGGCATGGCTACGGATAATATACGTAAGCTCATCAAGGATGAACACATTGACCTGATTGTTATGGCTACAGGGGGTGATGGTTTTATGCCTGGAAGTATTACGGCAGATTTAATTGAAATCGCAGAATGTCCGGTTTTTGCCATACCATCCAGTACGGAGTTTCATAATTTCGAACGCATAATTTTTGCAAGTGATCTTAAAGATTCAGATGTTCCGGCATTATGCGAACTATCAGATCTTGCCAGAGCCTACGATGCCTATATTACGGTTTTGAACATTGCAGAAGAAGATGGCAGTGACCATTATCAGAAGTTTTTAACTATTAAAGAAAAGGTGGTCAAGTGCCTGGGTTATGATCGCCTGGAATATGAACACACCGAAAATAAGAATGTAGTCAGGGGTTTGTCGGAATATACCACCGGGCATAGAACGGATGCTCTGGTTATGGCTACGCATAAAAGAAAAGGCCTTAATAGGGTATTTAAACCCAGTATGACTAAGAAAATGGCAGAGCAAACGAATGTGCCGTTGCTGGCATTGCACCTGTAATATCCTTAACTATTAATTGGATATACGATTGTGCGGTCTAAATCTAAAAAATCTTAGAAGTGGTCGTAAAAAAGAGCCCTGGAATAATGGGGGCTCTTTTTTGGTGTTTTCTATAAGACTTCTATTAAAAAGCGATACCTACAGATAATCCTGAACGCAGTCCAAGAAAGGGTATGCCCATAATTTTTGCAGATACGGTTCTACTATCATCGTAATTAGCTTCAACACGTCCGAAAGGCAAATCGAAACTTTCAATATCGGCAATTAATGCCTCTCTGTCTCCAGGGGTATTTTGAATTCTTTCTATTTCTGCTCCCGTTAGCCTCATTTTTGGCATGGATGCGCCTGCGTGTACTCCTAGTATCAACCAGTCAATGGTAACTCGTTCGCCTATATACCATTGGGCGCCTAAGGAAAAGCCTGCACCTACTCCTGACCATCTTGCTCTGAAATCCAAGGTTTCACCTTCATATGGATAAAGCGATGTTACCGCATAATTTGAGTATCTTACATAACCACCTAAATAGAAACCTCTTGGTGCTTCTCTGTTGCTGCCCGGATAAAAGCGAAATTCCGGAGTAATGGCAAATCCGGACATTCTAAAATTGTCAACTAAAATATCTTCATCTGCCTCATCTATGACAATAGTAGGAAGGCTTCTTCCTGGCATAACACTTACTCCCAGTACGGCAGAAACCTTATCGGTAAGGCCTCTTTCATATTGAAAAGAGAAATTTTGAAGGCCTAAGGCTGGAAGGTTTAACTTAATCACATTAGGGCGATCGTCCTGTGCTTTCAGTGTGCCAGCCAAACAAATGATAAACGCTGAAAATAGTAAAATCTGTTTCATAATAGTTTTTAGGTTCATAAATGAGTCTGCAAGCTAACCATTTTAAGTCATAAGATAAAGAATAAATACAGAATTATCCCGGTAAAGTATTATTGTCAGAAAATCTTTAGGGTCAGGAGTTAATATGCCGGTTTGTGGTTTCAATTATACTCAAACACAAACATTAAGCTTGGACGGAGGTTATTATTCAAGTTTTGTTTTTAGTTTGATAACCCCTCTTTATGGAATACAGAAGTGCGAATTATAATCTTGGTCCGGATGGCAATAATAAAGAAAAGAGAAGGATTTCTATGAACATACCCGACTCTGAAAAAAAGCGAATTGTGGTTGTTGGTGGAGGTTTTGCCGGAATTCAGTTTATAAAAAGCCTGGGGAAGGAAAATCCTTTTCAGGTAGTACTTCTTGATAAGAATAATTATCATAATTTTCAACCATTGATGTATCAGGTAGCTACGGCAGGATTGGAGCCTGATGCTATTGCAGCTCCATTACGTCGGGTTTTTAAAGGTTTTCAGGATTTTTATTTTCGTATGGCTGAGGTGAATCGTGTCTATCCCGAAGACAACTGCATCAATACAAGTATCGGCCGGTTACGATATGATTACCTGGTAATAGCTACGGGATCGCGCACGAATTTTTATGGAATGGATGAGGTAAAGGAGAATTCCTTTCCCATGAAACAAATCCCGGAGGCATTGGATCTGCGGTCTAAGATCCTTCAAAATTATGAGGAGGCGCTCCTGGTCAATGATCCTCAGGAATATGAAAGCCTGTTAGATATAGTCATTGTAGGGGGTGGCCCAACCGGTGTGGAGCTGGCGGGAGCCATATCGGAACTTAAACGACATGTCTTGCCAAAAGACCTTCCCGAACTGGACTTTCAACAAATGGATATTTACTTGGTGGAAGCTGCTCCCCAGTTATTGAATGGCATGTCTAAAAATGCTTCGGAAAAATCTTTGCAATATCTTCGAAAGTTTGGGGTGAATGTCTTGCTTAATACCACGGTAAAGGCTTATGATGGATATACCGTTACTTTTGGTGATGGTAAGAAAATACATACTCAGACACTGATATGGGCAGCAGGTGTTATGGGCAATATCATCGAAGGCTTAAATCCTGAAGTTATTAAAGGAAACCGCTACCATGTAGATATGTTTTGCAGGATCAAAGGCTATGACAATATGTATTGCATAGGTGATGTTGCAGGGATGTATACTACAGATATGCCCCGCGGCCATGTAATGGTTGCTCAAGTGGCCATCCAACAAGGAAAAAATGTAGCAAAGAACCTTCTCAGGATGAATAAGCATAAGCAGCCTGAGCCATTTCATTATAAAGACAAAGGTAGCATGGCTACCGTAGGCAGGAATAAGGCAGTTGTTGATTTACCGGGCTGGAAATTCGCCGGAATTTTTGCCTGGTTTGTATGGATGTTCATTCACGTACTGGCTTTGGTAGGTTTCCGAAATAAGGTCATGGTTTTTATGAATTGGATATGGAACTACTTCACCTACGACCGTGCTACAAGGTTAATTATACGCCCTTGGGTGAAGGTAAAGAAGGGAATAAA
>JBKBXU010000223.1:0-8039 GCA_046313675.1 Cytophagaceae bacterium | reverse complement strand
AAAGAGAAGCTGAATGAAAATGAACCACTGATGAAGTGTCGAAAGGGTAATTGTTGACAAAACCATAGGTCACGCGCTGCCGATGGGAAGACTATGACGGAAAACTGTTTACTGGTTATAGGTCAGCCGGCATTTAGGTGGCAGGAGCTCTTTATAGGCTTATTTATGAAACGTGAGAAGCTGTTCTGTTAATGTGCGAAATGCCTGATGAGAATCTTAAAAGATACCGAAATGAAAGCCATGGAGGTCAGAATCGTCATTAATCATTCCATATGGAAGAGAGAAGTAACAGAAAGCGGCGGATGAAGCCATAGTAGTGATGATATTTTGTGAAAGCAAAAAGGAGCGAAGGGTTTCAATTGTCTCGTGTAAAAGTAATCTTAAACAACTCTTAATTTAGAGGAAGATGAAAGAGAACATTACGAAATCATTGCCAGTGAGCAAGGAAATGGTTTATAGGAGTTATCTGAATGTTAAGTCCAAAGATGGCAGTGCAGGTATTGACAAAGAAAGCATTGAGGGCTTCGATGCAAACTTATCAGGTAATCTGTATAAGATCTGGAACAGGATGTCGTCAGGGAGCTATTTTCCATTGCCAGTTCGCAGGCAGCTAATTCCCAAGAAACAGGGAGGAACAAGACCATTAGGCATACCAACTGTAAGTGACCGAATAGCTCAGGGTGTAGTCAAAGACTACTTAGAACCAACGCTTGAAAGCTGCTTTCACCAATCATCATTCGGATACAGACCAGGCAGGAGCGCTCATAATGCACTTGAACAATGCAAGAGACATTGTGAAATGTATTCATGGGTAATAGATTTAGACATCAAAGGGTTCTTTGATAATATAAATCATGAGAAACTACTTGCTATGGTTAAATACCACAATGATGAAAAATGGGTCAGTTTGTATGTACAAAGATGGCTTAAGGCAGGAGTAGAGCAAGAAGATGGAAGCATAGCAGAAAGGACGAAAGGCACGCCACAGGGTGGGGTTATAAGTCCGCTGTTAGCCAATATCTACCTGCATCATGGATTTGACAAATGGATGGAGAAGTACTACCAGAGCAATCCATTCGAACGTTATGCGGATGATATAGTAATCCACTGTAGAAGTAAAGAAGAAGCGCAACAACTGCTGGAAAGGATAAAAGAAAGACTGTTGGGATTTGATCTTGAACTACATCCGGAAAAGACAAAAATAGTCTACTGTAAGGATGATCTAAGGAAGGGTAATCATACACAGGAAAGCTTTACTTTTCTCAGTTATAGTTTTCAGCCTCGGAGTTACAAAACAGGCAATAAGGCAGGAAAGAAGATGAAAATATTATTTTCTGCCGCCATTAGCAATGCAGCAAAGACCAGTATCAGAGAAGCTATCCGTAAAATATTGAATCCAAATTACAGCACTTTTAATCTGGAATATTTTGCCGAGAAATTAAATCCAAAGTTGAGAGGATGGTATAACTATTATTCAAAGTACAACAAATGGGTTTTGTTTTATGAGTTCAGGTATTTAAACAAGCTGATAAGAAGATGGATAAGGACGAAATATAAACTTTATAGCAAGAATATGCAATGGGATAAGTATAAGTGTCTGTTAAAATTGAATCCTAGTCTGTTCTATCACTGGAAATTGGGAATAGGTTAGATAAGAGATAATAAGAGCCGTATGAAGGGAGACTTTCACGTACGGTTCTGTGAGAGGTTTGAGGTGAAATTCCTCTTACCTACTCGACAAGATGGTAGCAAAGCCTGATAAAAAACAAAAAACTGGTTCGAACGTCCGTTCGGACCTTTTTTGTTTTTTGCAGCCCGGTTCCTATATTAGTATATAAACCAGATGTATGAGTTCTAAGTATAAATTTCGTAATCAGGAAAGGTTATATTTTATAAGTCTGACAGTCGTCTATTGGTTAGATATCTTTATTAGAAATGAGTACAGAGATGTAATTTTAGATAGTTTGCGTTTTTGTCAGCAAAAGAAGGGGCTGGAAATTTATGCTTGGTGCCTTATGACCAGTCATATGCATCTAATTATAGGAACAAATAAAATTCCTATGGAAGATATAATGCGGGATTTCAAAAGTTTTACTTCTAATAAATTGAAAAATGAAATTAAGAATAATGCTTTTGAAAGTAGAAAGGAATGGTTGATCTGGATGATGGAACGCGCCGGCAAAGCAAACAAGCACAATGGGAGTTTCCAATTCTGGCAAGAAGGTAATCACCCTATAGAATTATATGATAACAACATTATGCAGCAGAAATTGGATTATTTGCATAACAATCCTGTAGAAGCAGGTTTTGTTGCTTTCCCTGAAGAGTATCTTTACAGCAGCGCTATAGATTATTCTGGCGGGAAAGGATTGTTGGATATTATGTTCATAGAATAACATGGGATGATTTAGGTAAACCACCAACATTCTGCAAAAAATAAAAAAGGCACGAGCTAAAAGCATCGCGCCAGTTTTTTATTTTTTATCAAGCAGTGTATTGTTAGCAACTTCGCGCTAGAGGGTTGGCCAAATCAGTTTGAGACCAGCCCTTTTGCTCTCTTAAATCCGCTATGATTTTACCTGTACTCATATCTTATCAGATACTAAAACCTTTATTATTTTAATAATATAACGAAAATACGTAACAAAAAGATAAAAAGAAATCCTGATTTTTTTGTCGCCCGGTTCCTATTATCAGAGCGGAGTGTCTTTAGCAATTTCTTGCCAAAGATGCCGAACCTCTACTGAACAATCACTTTTTCTGAAAAAATTTCGTTCTCTGTCTTAAGTACCACAAATACTAGTCCTTTAAAGCTCGTGGAAATCTCTTTGCTGAAAAACACTTCTTGTTGTCCCCAAAGATTGGTTAATGATACTTCTTTAATACTTCCCGAATAGTCAATAGTTAGAACTCCCTGAGAAGGATTTGGGTAAATTTTCAAAGGCAAAATGGAGATGTTTTTTGTAGCTGTAGGCTCTTCGGTGGTGGTTTTGATAACCTCAATACTGGATGTGTTTGTACATCCGTTATCCGCTGTTTCTATTACGGTTAAAAGGCCAACTCCATGCGAACCCCATTGGACAGTAATTTCAGGGCTTGTGCTACTTCCAGTGCCACCAATAATCTGCCAGGTAAAGGATGAGCCCTCGTGGTCTTCTACTGTGTAAGTTTCAGAACTATTTTCTTCCACTGTAGTTACTCCGGAAATTTCAGGAATTTCAGGAAGAGGCTTTATAATGGCTATAGCTTTCACTCTTATGCTTTCGCAAAGATTAGTATTGCTAACATAAAAAGTATCTGTCACACTCAGATTATTTATCAGGTAAGAGCTTGAGGTATGTAGAGGCTGGCCTCCGATACTATCGGCATACCATTTATAGTTGGTTCCTCCTGTAGCCGAAACTGTTACAGTGCCTGACCCACATCTGGAGGTTCCCTGAGCAGTTGGCAAGGTAGCTGCACAATAATTTTTAACCTCAGTGATTTCAGAAAGGGATAAAACGTTGTTATAAATATAGAGATCGTCAAAATCAGCCGGAAAATTAGGTGAAGTAAACCCGGGGCCTCGGGCAAGTCTTATAGATGGGTTGACGGGTTTGGTGATGGCCGTTTCACTTTGCCCTTGTAAAACTCCATCCACATAAAGTTTTGCAATATTAAGCGTTAAATCTACGGTAAAAGCGAGATTATACCAGGTATCATTAGTTAGAGTAGTTGTGGAAACAATAGGTATGCTTTCTGTGGTACCATTGTGATGAGACCATTGGACCTTATTACTGGTTACATTATAGGCCAGGCTGTAATATTTTCCGGAATTGTCTTCTACCGTAAGAATTGGCTTGATATCTGAGCCTGAATTATCTGACTTTTTGTACCATATTGATATAGAAATGTCATTAATAGCATTGATCGTAGTTCTGTTGTAAGATCCGTTTATGGTAACGTAATTGTAATTGTTGTCAGCCCCTCCCAACTGTATGGCTTGCATCGTGTTGTTGTGCCTGTCTGTAATAAAGCCTAGGCCATTGGTGACAGCTCCATCATTGTCGTTCGATGATTCATCTTCAATTTTGGTAGAGCTGCTATTGGTAGAAGCAAATTTATAGTAACTCACTAAACCTGTCGGTGCAGGTTGGGCATAGGTGTTGAGTATAGTTAAAAAAGAAATAAAAATAGTTGTAAGGTTTTTTTTCATAGCTGTAATTTTTTCGGCAAAGTAAAAGAAAGTTTTTTTGTAAAAAAGTTTTGAGGTAAAAATTTACCTTATCTGGCTGATTGTGATTCCCTCAGGTGCGAATAACATTCGGACTTATTTTCTTTTTTTCCAGTAGTTGACTCCAACAGATGCCGGAACTGTGGCCTCCCTAAACCCTACGCAAGTCCGGCAAGGTCGTTCGAAGTGTATCTATTAGTTAATCGAGAAAGTCGTCAGCTGAATACCGGGAAATGAGCAAAAATTCTGATTGCTGAAAAAAAAACTGCTCTGTCGCTCGCTGCCACTACCTGAAAACTCTCAATTAACCTGTTTCCCGGACTTGTTCCGGGATCCGTTGCCACTGGCAGAAATCAATTACAAATGTTTGAAAAATATAAACCTGCTTTGAACGTCCGGATCTTTTTTTTGTAGTATAGTTTTTTAATTTTTAGAATATAATAAACAGTTTGAAGGATTTGGTACGAATGGTAAGCTCGTAATAGTGTTGAGAAATCTCCTATGACGACTTTACCACGAATTGGCAATTGGTTGACTCCAACAGATGCCGGAACTGTGGCCTCCCTAAATCTCACGCAAGTCCGGCAAGGTCGTTTGAACGTTATGTATTAGCTAATCGAAAAAAGTCGTCAGCTGAATGCAGGGAATTGAACAAAAATTCTGATTGCTGAAAAAAAACTGCTCTGTCGCTGATACTACCTGAAAACTCTCAATTAACCTGTTTCCCGGACTTGTTCCGGGATCCGTTGCCACCTGCAGGAATCAATTACGAATGTTTGATAATTATATAACTGCTTCAAATATCTGTTCGGATCTTTTTTTCTCCACCCCCGAGTCTCCCAAAGGGGACTCGGGGGATTTGAAAGCCCTAAGCTTTTTCAATTCTATACCGCAGATATTAACTTTCATCTATTCGGTGAATTTTAATCTAAAAATTTTCAACTTTTATCCCTTATTTTAATTTTTTATTTATCTTTGTTTGCTGAATTTTAGAAACATACAAAAATAGCTATGAAAAACCACTTTTTTAACGTCGCTACAGTTTTTTGCCTTTTAATCCTAACCCTGTTCGGTGGGTGTAAAAAAGAAGAGGAATATATTCCCTATAGATTTTATTCTTTAAGTACACATGTATTAGGTGGTAAATTATATGTGCAAGGACGGGTTTATTCAGGTGCTACTAATAAAAGAAAAGAAACAGGCTTTATTTTAGGATCAAGTGAAAACGTAAATTTGGATAGTTATCTCTTTAAAACACTTATTGATGAACGTTTTGTAGATGGTGTTCTGTTTTTTGTTGGCAATTTTGAATCGTTAGAATTAAATACTCAATATTATGTAAGGGCATATAATATTGATATCAAAGATAATATAGTTTATTCAGAACCAGAGAAAATCAATACTGGCTGTATAGATGTAGATCGTGTTACTCCGAATCAAGCTGGGGATAAAGATATAATTGCTGTTTATGGAAAAAACTTCAATAATTATAAAGAAGATTTAAGAGTTGAGTTTCATCAACGGGAGCCTTCGTACGTCTATAAGAGTGTTCCTGCTCAAGTTTTATCTGATAATGTCATACAAGTAGTATTTGATGCTCAGGGATTTACAATTAATAATAAAATAAGTGTAACTGTAGTAAATAATATATGTAATGAAAACATTGGTTCTTTAGGTGAAGAAACACGTTTTTTATATGAATAAATTTTTTCTTTTAGTATTTTTTTTCTTTAGGTTTTTTATTGTAAATGCACAGGTGGCTGTTAATCTAAGTCTTGAAAGCTTATTTGCAAACACAACTATGCCTGGGAAAAACCCTTCCATTAATTCTATGCAGATAGAAGGGATTGAGATTAATGTTAAAGGTCCTTCTTTTGAAAAAACCTATTTTATTCCCAATGCAGCCCAATGCCTCCGCATGGTTTCTAATAATAGTCAGCGTGAAGAATGGTTAACCGTAGATGCCGGTCTTTATCAGCGTAGTTTTGGAATTCCTGAATTGGCGCATAGCGACTTTACCGCAGAAATAATAATCCACATGCGGAGCTTCCAGAAGATAGATTTTCAGCATCCCTGCATGTGCGAGGATGATCCCCGCTGGGATCCTAAGCGTAACTGCTATAATACACCCCTGGGTCAGGTTTGTCTGGGTGGATGGGTAGGTGGCCTGGATAAGTACTGTGACCAAAAGTATCAAGTAACATTTACCATTGAGCCATCACGGAAACCTTACTTCAGGCATACTATAGAAGGTACTTCCCGGAACGGAGAAATGAGCAAAAATCTGATTGCTGAAAAAAAACTGCTCTGTCGCTGCCACTACCTGAAAACTCTCAATTAACCTGTTTCCCGGACTTGTTCCGGGATCCGTTGCCACTGGCAGGAATCAATTACGAATGTTTGATAATTATATAACTGCTTCAAATATCTGTTCGGATCTTTTTTCCCTCCACCCCCGAGTCACCCAACGGGACCTCGGGTGATTTAAAAGCCCTAAGCTTTTTCCATTTTATACCGCAGATTTTAACTTTTATCTATTCGGTGAATTTTAATCTAAAAATTTCCAACTTTTATCCCTTATTTTAATTTTTTATTTATCTTTGTTTGCTGAATTTTAGAAACATACAAAAATAGCTATGAAAAACCACTTTTTTAAGGTCGCTACAGTTTTTTGCCTTTTAATTCTAACCCTGTTCGGTGGGTGTAAAAAAGAGGAGGAAGAGTATCCATATAGGTTTAATGAGTTATATGTTTATCCCAATGGCGGTAAATTAAGTGTTAGATGTGGTTTCCCTTCCAAGGCAACAAATTCACGCAAAGAAACAGGTGTAATATTGGGTTCTGATGAGGATCTTAATTTAAATGAATACATGTATAAAAATTTAGTGGACGATGAATTGAGCTTTATTAATGGTTCATTATCTTTTACGGCTCGATTCGAGGATTTGGGATTTAATAAGGAGTTTTATGCCAGAGCATATAATATAGATTCAAAAGACAATGTTGCCTATTCTGAGATTAAAAAATTTACTACCGGTTCGATTGACGTAGATAGTATTTCTCCTAAAAAAGGCGGTGATGATGCGGTTATTTTAATATATGGGAAGAACTTTAATAAATATAAAGAATATTTAGGTGTCCAGTTTAGGGGCTATGAATCACCGGTACACTATAATCAGGTTCGATATCCGGAAGTATTATCGGATAACATAATTCAGGTAGAATTTGCGAATAATAACTTTAATCGTAATCAAAAGATAGACGTTGTGGTAATTAATCATAAGCTTTCCGATTATGTTCATGGTTATAAAAATACGGTATTTTTTTATGAGTAATTTTTATGAAAAAAATTGTTGTTTTTTTATTGCTTTATTGTATCGTAAGCTTCTCCACGGCTCAGGTAAATGTTAACTTAAGATTAGATCAGTTATTAGCTAATACCACTATGCCTGGTAAAAACCCCTCTATTAATTCTATGCAAATAGAAGGGGTAGAGATAGTTGTTAACAGGGGTGATAATGTAGTAAATGTTTACAATGTTCCCAACGCCGCCCAATGCCTCCGAATGATTACTAATAATAGTCAGCGTGAAGATTGGTTGACCGTAGATCCAGGCCTTTATCAACGGAGTTTTATAATCCCTGAGCTGGAGCATAGCGACTTTACCGCAGAAATAATAATCCACATGTGGAGTTTTCAAAAGATAGATTTTCAGCATCCCTGCATGTGTGAAGATAATCCTCGCTGGGATCCTAAGCGTAACTGCTATAATACACCCCTGGGTCAGGTTTGTCTGGGTGGATGGGTAGGTGGCCTGGATAAGTAT
>JBKBXU010000222.1:0-8090 GCA_046313675.1 Cytophagaceae bacterium | reverse complement strand
GTCATTCCTTTAATTGATTCTCTTGCAAGACTTATTGAACCGGAAATCAAAGAACACATAGACCGATGGAGAAGGCCTGGTTCAAAATTGTTATGGGATCTTAATGTAGAGGAAATGAAAGATTTTATATATAAAAGGCCATGTTATATCCGTAAACATATTGCTAAGGAATTTGACTTATTTGATAATCCTGAATACGAAAAGCTATTGTATGCAGATTGTGAAAAATTCCATATTGAAGAAAAAGAATTAGAATATAGCGTCATACCAAATCCCAATTCCGGCAGATTTACTATCCGATATGAATCTTCCTCTGAAACGCAACTTAATTACCACTTGATAAACTCGGTTGGAGTTCAAATATATAAAGGGACGTTTCCAGGCTCCCAAGGAATTAATCACATAGATGTTGCTACCAACAGGCTACCTCCTGGAATATATTTTTTACTTATCATGGAAGGCGATAAAGTAAAATCTACCAAAATATTAATCCATTAAGTCTCATTTCAAACAGAAGTTGAATGAAATCAAGTGTCATCAGGTGGTACTTTTTAATTATATTTCCATTTTATGACTCTATTGGGCAAAGCCTGATAATAAATGAAATTATGTCTTCCAATCATTCCGTAATTATGGATGAAGATGGAGACTTTGAAGATTGGATCGAGCTTTACAACTCCGCAAACACCTCAATCAATCTTTTAAACTTTGCCATTACAGACAATCCGGAAAGGCCTAACAAATGGACATTCCCCTCTTTAATTGTTCCTCCTAACAGCTATATCCTGATTTTTGCCTCAGGTAAAAACAGAAAATCAGGAACCAACCTGCACACCAATTTTAAAATTTCAGCATCGGGTGAGCCCATTATATTATCCAATCCATTTGGCACTGAGATCGATCGATTTGAGGAAAAAGCAATTCCTACAAACCACTCCTACGGGAGAAAAACCGATGGAGCTGCCGAAAAGGTTCTGTTTTCCCAATCAACACCGGGATACTCTAATGATGGAGCACAGTTCATAGCTTTAGAAGAGTTGTCTTTCAGTCACACATCAGGATTTTATTCATCCCCTTTCAAATTAGAAATATCTTCTGAAAATCCTGAGGTCAGTATTTATTACACGCTTGATGGGTCTCCTCCCTCTACTTCATCACATGTCTTTAATGAAGCAATACTAATAACAGACAGAAGCCTTGAACCCAACGGAATCTCAGAAATACGCACTAACCCTGATGCTGAAGTGTTTACCTGGCAATGGAAACTACCAAAAGAAGAAATTAGCAAAGCAACAACTATTAAAGCAAGAGCGTTTCTGGATAATGAACCACAAAGCCATGAATATACTTCTACCTACTTCGTTTACCCTGAAGGTGCAAATAAATATACCTTGCCCGTTATTTCAATCACAACCCATCCTGAAAATTTATTTAATTACGATACAGGCATTTATGTGCATGGAAAACACCATGACATGAATCCAAGCTGGGGATGGTTTTTTGGCACCGGCAACTATCACCAAAGAGGAGTAGAATGGGAAAGAACTGCATATATGGAATATTTCGAACCGGACGGCTCGGTTGCAATAAGTCAAAATGTAGGAATCAGAATTCATGGATTAGGAAGCAGGGCACTACCTCAAAAATCTCTGAGAATCTATGCAAGAAATATTTATGGGAGCAACACATTTGACTACCAATTTTTCAAAAACCGGGACTTTAAGGATTATAAAAGAATTGTATTAAGAAATTCAGGTCAGGATTTCTTAAACACAATGTTTAAGGATGGTTTAACAGGAGTATTAATTGACACACTAAACATTGAATACCAACTTTATCAACCAAGCATTGTCTTTATAAATGGCGAATACTGGGGAATCCATAATATACGTGATCGAATGGATGAAAACTTCCTTTCTTATAGTAAAGGAGCTGATCACGGAAATATCGACATGCTTGATAACCGTGATGAGATTATGTATGGATCAAATGAAAATTTTAAAAACTTGCTTCAATTCATAGAAGAAAATGACCTTCAAATCAGTTCCAATTACAACTATGTCGCTGAAGAAATCGATCTTAATAATTTTATGGATTATTGGATTTCCAAACAATATCTGGCAACCTACGACTGGCCGGGAAACAACATAAGGTTTTGGCGTTCCACAGAACCAAAGTCTAAATGGCGCTGGATATTTTTTGACAATGATGATGCTTTATTTTACCCTGAATTCAACTCCATAGAGCATACCACTTTTGAAGGTAATGTAAATTACCCGAACCCACTATGGTCTACATTTTTATTTCGCAACCTTCTAAGAAATAATACCTTTAAAGAAGCGTACATCAATAGAGCGGATCATCTTCTTGAACATATTTTTTCGCCTGCCAGAGTCATTTCAAAGATCGATTCTCTGAAAAAACTTATAGAACCTGAAATTGATGAACACATTAGCCGATGGGGATGGCCTGATTCCAGAGAGGAATGGGAATGGTATGTAGAAATGATGAAAGAGTTTGCAAAAAAAAGACCCTGCTTTATGAGAACTCATCTATTCGATTATTTCAATCTCAATGATGATCCAAGATTTCAAAAATATACTGACAAAGATTGTAATACAATCATTACGGAAATTGAGACAAATAGTCTTGTCATATATCCAAACCCTAATGCCGGGAATTTTTATTTACAACTACATTCCCCCAACAAACAGTTAATGCCTTTTAAACTTTTCAATGCATTGGGAGCCATAGTTCAAGAAAGCAACATAAATCTGGACGAAGGAATAAACGATTGCTCAATTCAAATAGATAATGTACTCCCTGGTGTTTATTTTCTTCACTTTACTATTGGTAATAATAATGAAGTAAAAAAAATAATTATTCATTAATCTCCCTGATCTCATACCTTACAGCAAACTTTTTAGGCTTGATTTTGTACCCTTTCTCTTCAGCATAGTCCTTAATAAAGGACAAGCCAAAATAAAGGATGAATGAGGAGTAAAAAATAAAAAGAAATAAAATAGCCAATGATCCGGAAGCTCCATATACATCATCTATTTCACTTTGCACAAGGAACTGTCCCATTATTAATTGTCCTATAGAAAATAAAATGGATGTAAAAACAGCTCCAACCCACACGGGTTTCCATCGCATCTTGACATCAGGCAAAAATTTATACACAGAAGCAAACCATAGGGTAAAAATCCCCAAGGAAAGTAAAAAGTTGAAAATTCGTAATCCATACCGCCCTATATCAGGAAGAACGACAAGCAAATTATCACCCAAAAAAGCTACAAGGATATCGGATAGCAATGCGACAAGAAACAAAAGTCCGGTAATTAAAATAATTAAAAGAGATTTAGCCCTGTTTTTTAACATAAACTTCAGCCTTCTCTGAGATTTTGGCTTCACCTTCCAAATCTGATTAAATGAATTCTGAACAACGACAAATAACGTAGTGGCCACGAATAAGAAAAATATTAGAAATCCAATTGTTATTAATCCCCCGGTTTTCATATCCTGAAGATTTAACAGAATATTTTGAATCTCTTCTGCTGTATCACCCCCAACCATCTCTTCCAGATAGTTAAACAATTCACCTGTAATCATCTCCTCATCCAGAATTACGTTAATCAAACTTATTAACAATACAATAGTGGGGGCAAGCGCAAAAGAAGCAATAAATGCAGTTGCAGCACTTAAACGGATTGGGTCATTAACTTTGAGCTCTTTAAAACTTTTGACTAAGAGAAAAAATGTCTTTTTTACTTTTGCAATTATCATGCTCCTCTAATTATTCTTAGCTAACTTTGCAGGAAATTTATTGTTCGAAATAAACCAATGCCTATTAATATGGTTTATTATTTACATTATTATTTTTATGAATAAATATCCTTTAATCGTACGGCTGACTATATATCTACTGTTTCTGATTCTCCTTGTATTCACGCTTACTCAAACACGCAATTTTTTATATCCAGTATTTTTAGCAGTCTTATTTAGCTACTTATTATTCCCACTTGCAAGAACTTTTGAACGATGGAAGCTGCCAAGGATCATGGCAAATATTTTAAGTATTTTAATCGCCTTCTCCATTTTATTCTCTGCATTTTATCTTCTTTATAAACAATTAATTGTTTTTGCGGAGGACATTCCCGGATTTAGAAATAAAGCAATCACCAATATTAATAGAATTGAAGGTTCAATATTCAACACCCTTGGAATTGAAGATAATGTGAGGCCGGGGTTGTTAAAAAGTTACTTACTGGAATTACTGGAAACCAGTGGATATTTTCTTGAAAAATTGTTCACCGCCACAACAGGCACCATAGCAAAATTGGTATTACTGCCTGTATATGTTTTTTTCATGCTTTATTATAGAAATAAGTTCTATATTTTTTTACTAAAAGTAACTCCAACTGATAAGCATATTAAACTGGAAAAAATTGTAAATGAGGTTTCTCAGGTAACAAAGAGATATATGGGAGGCATTGTAATGGTAGTATCCATACTATGTGTACTTAATAGTATTGGCCTTGCCATAGTGGGTATACAATACCCCATACTATTTGGCATTTTATCGGCACTGATGAATTTCATTCCATATTTCGGCACATTAATTGGCGGCGCTATACCATTTCTGTTTGCACTGTTAACAGAGGACTCACCCGGTTATGCATTTGGAGTTTTAATTCTGTTCATTATCATCCAGTTTGTGGAAAACAACATACTTACTCCAAACATCGTCGGAGGAAAATTAAACATTAATCCCTTCTTCATCATTCTTTCGATTATTATAGGAGGAATTGTTTGGGGATTGCCGGGAATGATCGTTTCCGTTCCTTTCCTTGGGATGTTCAAAATAGTATGTGACAACGTTGACTCTATGAAATCGTATTCGTTCCTTATCAGCACACAGGGCACTGAGAAACATGCCGTCACTTTTAAAAAAATCAGAGAACTTTTTAAAAAAAGGAAGGAAGAACAATTTTAGATAATTTAAATGCTTAAAAATTTATATTTTTAAGCATAATTTTTCTCCAATGACTTACCTGAAACTTGCAGGAGCTGCACTTAACCAAACCCCCATAGACTGGGAGAACAATAAAACCAACATTCTTCAGGCGATATATAAAGCCCGGCAGGAGAATGTACATATATTGTGCCTTCCGGAGTTGTGCATAACCGGCTATGGTTGTGAAGACTTGTTTTTAAGCACTTGGGTTTGTAAAAAATCTTTAGCTATTCTAAATGAAATCATTCCGGAAACCGGAGAGATTTGCGTAGCCCTAAACTTGCCAGTTCAAGTTGATGGAAAAATATATAATGCATCCTGCCTTATTCATGATAAAAAAGTTTTAGGATTTTATGCAAAACAGTTTCTTGCCAATGATGGTGTTCATTATGAACCCAGATGGTTTTCTCCATGGAAAAGCAAAAAGGTAATAACATATACTTTTAATGAAGTCGCTTATAACTTTGGTGATATAACTTTTGATGTATTAGGTATCAAAATTGGATTTGAAATTTGTGAAGACGCCTGGCAAACAAATGAGATAAGACCTGCCTGCAGTCATATGGAAAAAGGTGTATCTCTTATTCTTAATCCAAGTGCGAGTCACTTTGCTTTTGGAAAATCTGATTTCAGGTATAATCTCATAAAAAAAAGCTCTGAAAACTTTAATTGCACCTACCTCTATGCAAACCTGCTAGGAAATGAGGCCGGCAGAATGATTTACGATGGCGAAGTGCTTATCGCCCGGAAAGGACAATTACTGCAGCGTAATAACCGATTTTCATTTAATGATGTGGATTTGGTAAGCAGCGAAGTAAACTTTGATAACGATGAAGTAAGACATCAAGATTTAAAACCTGATTACCGGGAAAAAGAATATGAATTTAAAGAAGCTATAACACTGGCACTCTTTGACTACATGAGAAAAAGCAGAAGCCAGGGTTTTGTACTTTCCCTAAGCGGCGGGGCAGATTCTTCTGCATGTGCTATTGCAGTAGCTGAAATGATTAAAAAAGGATGTAGGCTGTTGGGAACAGAGTCTTTCTTAAAAAAAGGAAAAATAAACAAACCGACATTTCATGAAATTAAAGACCTTACACAGGAACAACAAATACGCCATATTACTTCAGAACTGCTTACCTGTGCATATCAAAGCACAAAAAATTCGGGTGATAAAACTTTTAAAGCAGCAAAAGATTTAGCTGAATCCATTGGTGCCACATTTTATCATTGGAGTGTAAATGAAGAAGTGGAAGGATATATTAAAAAGGTCGAAAACGCATTAGACAGAAAACTTACCTGGGAGAAAGACGATATTGCCCTGCAAAATATTCAGGCTCGCTCCCGCTCACCCATTATTTGGATGTTTGCAAATATTAAAAAAGCCCTTCTCATTACCACTTCTAACCGAAGTGAGGGTGATGTAGGCTATGCAACCATGGATGGGGATACTTCGGGCAGCATCGCTCCCATAGCCGGTGTAGATAAGCATTTTATAAGAAGCTGGTTGCTATGGGCGGAAGAAGAATTGGCATATACAGGGTTAAAGTATGTTAACTCCCTTGCACCAACGGCAGAACTAAGACCACCTGACCAGATTCAAACGGATGAAGCAGATTTGATGCCTTACGATGTCCTACGAGAAATTGAATTTTTAGCCATTCCTGAAGGAAAATCCCCAAAAGAAGCGCTAATCCGCTTGCAAGAGCAAAGACCAGCAGACAATCTCGAAAAACTGACTGGGTATGTCATCAAATTTTACCGTCTATGGGCTATAAATCAATGGAAAAGAGAACGCCTGGCACCTTCCTTCCATATGGATGCCTTTAACATAGACCCACGTTCATGGTACAGATTTCCAATATTAAGTGGTGGGTTTTCAGAAGAAATCAGGGAACTTGAACAAATGTTAAAGAAGTGAGTCTCACTAAAAGAAAAAATCTAAAAACTCAAAGATAAAGAAGGTTTGCGATTTCGGTTTATTTATTTGTTTATATATCTTTGAGACTATAAATAAAGAGACAAATGCTAAATTTTATTATATGGGATGCCAATCCTGATATTTTTGCTGTGGGTGATCACCCGATTCGCTGGTACGGCTTACTTTTCGCAATGGGATTTCTCCTGGGACAACAAATTCTAATAAGAATCTATAAAGGAGAAGGAAAATCAGAGAAGCATGTGGAAACCCTTACCATTTATATGGTCGTAGCAACTATTATTGGTGCGCGTCTTGGGCATTGCCTTTTTTATGAACCTGATTACTATCTATCCAGGCCATGGGAGATACTTATGATATGGCAGGGAGGCTTGGCAAGTCATGGGGCTGCCTTAGGTATACTAATAGCCATATACATCTATTCCAGAAGAGAAGTTGGTCAGGGTTATTTTTATGTTCTTGACCGTCTGGTTATCACCATTGCATTGGCAGGAGCTTTGATTCGTACAGGAAATTTAATGAATTCTGAAATTATCGGACTGGAAACCAGTGCTTCATGGGGTTTTATATTTGTCGAAGACCCACGAAGCTACCTTGCAGGCCACCCAATAATTGATGCGGTAGATTTTGAACATAGGGATGAAAAAGTTCAACATCATGATATCCTCCTTAGCGGAGTTAGAATGAATCTGCGCTTTGCAGAAGGCACAAATGCAGAAGTAATTGATGAATTTATTCGTTTCAACTTAAGGGAAATGTTCAGACATCCTAATATAAGAGACCACCTGGTTTTGCCTGAATCTGAATTAAATTATGATTTGCAAGCAAATATCGGCTCAATAAACATATATGGTATTCCTCGCCATCCTGCACAACTTTATGAAGCAATGTCAAGCTTTCTACTCTTCCTGCTTCTTTTATACATGTACAGCAGAAAAAAAGAAAAACTACCTCATGGAAGACTATTAGGTCTATTTATAGTTGTTATATTTTCCTTAAGATTCCTATATGAGTTTGTAAAAGAAGCCCAGGTGGCTTTTGAAGAAGACATGATGTTTAATATGGGTCAATTATTGAGCATTCCTTTGGTAATTGCAGGTCTGTTTATTTTCTTCAGATCTTATAGAAAAGCAA
>JBKBXU010000221.1:0-8098 GCA_046313675.1 Cytophagaceae bacterium | reverse complement strand
ACATTTCGATGAAAACGGCTGGTATAAGCGATATTAAAAAGCAACTTTCAGAACTTTCCCGGGAAGAACTCATGGCGCTGTGCCTGAAGTTAGCACGGTATAAAAAAGACAATAAGGAGTTTTTAACGTATCTTCTTTACGAAGCAGAGGACGAAGAGAGTTTTATCCGTTCGGTGAAGCTTATGGTGGAAGAGGAGTTTGAAACTGTAAACAAAAGTCACTTATATTTTGCGAAGAAAACCATTAGGAAGATCTTGCGGATGTTGAAAAAATACATTAAGTATTCTGGAAAGAAAGAAACCGAGGTGGAATTATTGATTTTTTTCTGTCATCAAATCAAAGAATCCGGATTAAAAATTAAGGAAAGTAAAGTACTTCTTAATATGTATGAGCAGCAGATTAAATTGATTTATAAATCCTTGGACAGCATGCATGAAGACTTGCAATATGACTATGGTGTAAAAGTGGCTCCCCTTGAATTATAGGTTATGGAAAAACTCCATTTAATTTCAGACGATTCCCACGACGATTCTATTCTCAGGATTCAAAAAGAAATTTCCATACTAGAGCAGGAGTTTGAAAAAAAGAAAACTGAACTTGCTGGTTTCGAAAGGCAGATTCATGCAAAGCTTCATTTTCAGATTTCCCGAATGCATGAATTACAAGCCTTATACAAGAAACATAAAGCGGTAAAAAAAGCTAAACGCCTTGAGCAGAAGAAAAGAGGTAAAAATTACATAGAGCCTAAGCGTGTTCCAATGGCCACCGAATCTGTACTTAATAAATCAACATTATCGCTTGAGGAACAAAAGGAGCTTAAGCGGTTATATAAGGACGCCATTGTCCGCATTCATCCTGATAAGGTAGAACAAACAGGAGAGCCGGAGAAAATACAAAACGCCAACCAACTTACGGCTAAACTTAACGGGCTTTATAAGAGTGGCGACTTGGATGAGCTTATTAATTTTTACCAGTATGTGCTTTGTGAGAATTCTTCCAATAACGCTTATGAAACCAGTCGGCCTGAGGTTAATCAAGAAGTTCGGATGGAGTACCTTAAAAAGAAGAAGACTGCTTTAGAAAAGCAACTTGAGCAACTTACGGGTTCATATACCTATCATGTGCTGACTACCTATGAGAATCCACTATCTTTTATTGATGAATTACATGATTATTTTCAGGAACGTATCACCTTGTTTGAAAAAAGAACAAGAAAAGTATTAAAATAGGGTTTTTTTATTATAGAAAATGGCTTTTCCGTAGGAATTGTTTTTCCACGCCTGGAAATTATCCTCCTGCTAACATAATGTCACTTTATTCCTTAGATCCCCTTCTGTAAAATACAAACCCATTTTTTGAGAATAGTTCTGTAAAATCAGGATGGTCTGCGAGGTCTCTTTTAAGGTGAATTTTGGTGGATATATACACAGGCCTGTTAATGTCGCCATGCAATAAGTAGTGTTTATCCGCTGCTTGAGGAAGTTCTTCGGGCATTCTTTTGCCATAGAATAGGTGGGCGTAGCTTTTGTATCCATATACATCAACATACGCATTTGCCTCAGCTACAGACTTGAAAAACTCGATGTTTGCTCCCTGGACAAATTCTTCTACCCTTGGGATGAACGTATAGATCCCTGCCTGGATGACTATGATGGTTGCAGAAAACAAGACCAGGGACCATGTCAATACTTGTTTATGGAAATTAATAAAAACCAGGAGGATAATGATAAAATAAAAAATGCCAATCCATATTTCTGTTCCACTCCAGTAAAGATTAGCTTCCAGGGTGGCGAGGGCAAAATCATCTTCGATCAAATGGCCGTATTGATCCAATATTGAATCAATATTCTTCATCAGTAATGGAAAAGCAACCAGAATAATGGATATGACGCTACCTATAACCAGAATAAGTCCGGGAACCAGGCTTCGGAAATGTACTCTTTTGAGCCTTGCCTTGTTCAACGTATAAGCAGCAAGGAAGCTTATGGGAAAATATGTGAATGAAGAATAATGGACTGTTTTAGTTCTTAGGATTGAAAAGAGTATAAGGACAACAAAAAAACTTATGGTCATCCATACCCTGAAATTATTTTGTAAAGGATTATCAGAGTAGAATTTCCGAAATGATTTTAATGCAAATACAGAAGCCGGGAAGCAGCCTATCAAAAGGACAATAAAATGATAAAAGAATGGCCCTCCATGTCCGGCATCTTCTGTGCGGAACAATCGGATTTGATAAACTATAAATTCTTTAAGGAACCATGGGCCATGCTGAAAAGTTTCTACGGCAAACCATAAAAAGTTTATTACCAGAGCACTGGCAAAGAAGATAAGTGTTTCTCTGATGGAGAATAACCTCCACGTTCGGTTGACAATCATATAGACGCCAATAGAAAGCAATAAAATCACCAAAGCTGCAGGGCCTTTGGTAAGAATGGCTAATCCTATGGACAAGCCGGAAAGAAAGGCGAATTGCAGACGCTGGAAATAAAAATTAACGCTAAGGGAGGTTAATATTACAAGAAACAAGATGCTTAGAAAGATAAACAGGTTAAACCAGGGGTCAATTATGCCTGATTTAAAATAGAAGTGTGGAAGGAACGATCCTGCATAAGCTAAAGCCCAAAATATACCGAAGCGGATGTTAAAAAACTTTCTTCCCAGGAAGAATAATAAAAGGAGGGTAACAATGCCTCCTATGGCATTTGGAAGTCGCGCAGAAAATTCATTGATTCCGAAAATATGCATGCAGGTAGTCTGCATCCAGAAAAAGAGTGGAGGTTTCTCCCAAAATGGCGTAAAGTTGATCTGAACCCTGGAATAATTTCCTGTGACTATCATTTCTCTGGCAGATTCAGCAAAGTTCACTTCGTCCCAGTCAAAGAGATGCACATTCCCCAGGAAAGGAATGAAAAAAATGCCTGCTAAAAGTAGGATGGTCAGACTAACGTATAGGTGCAGTATTCTCATTATTGCTGATTAACCTGATTAGTGGCTTATTGAATGTGCTGTTCGGATTTAATGGAAAATATCTTTTTATTACAATAAAGCAGCAGACTGCTGTACTTATACCGAGCAAGGTTCCGAAATAGGTATCCATAAAAAAGTGCTGAACAAGATATATTCTTGATAAACCTACAAGAAAAGCAATGAAAAAGAAAAAAAACTGGCGGTTTTTGTTCAGATGGATCAAAGATAATGTAGTAAAGAGTGCAAATGCTCCTGTTGTGTGTCCGGAAGGAAAACTATACATGGTATGAATGTCCAGGCCGTCTATCAGGTATAAGCCTTTAGCTTCTTCAAAAAAGGCTAAAGGGCGCATGAAGTCGCTAAACACTAATCTCTTCAAACCCTGAGCAAGTAAGCCGGCAAAAATCATTATACCGCCTGCAGCTAAGCCGTAATAGATTTTATGAAACAGCAGAATAAAAATAATTATGGCTATGACGACATATATTTCTCCTACCCAAGTCATGGCAATAAAGAAGTTGTCAAGGAAGAAGTTATGGTATTTGTTGATAAATAAAGTCAGTTCTCCCTTTGGGATAAATAGCAGAAGCATCGATCCAATGATAAAATAGATTAAAGAAGGGATCAGGAAGAAGCGAATGCCTTTAATTGTTTGGCTAATCATAGGATTTTTCAAGCATATAAAAACCGGGCGGGAGCGAAGCTCCCGCCCGGATAAAACGTTACATATTTACATACTATTGTTCCTTTTTGAAAGGACCTGAATCTTCAGGGCTTTCATCAGGATTTGCTTCAATTCTATTTTTAAGCTTTTTGTCATCGACATTTTTGTCGAGGAACTTATTAATCTCATCAAGATCGAAGCTGGAAACAATTTCCCCAAAAGTATTTATCTGTATCTGAAATCCATCCAGATCCGGATTTACTTTTGGCTTCTCCTTCTTAGTTGCACTTTTCTTTGCCATAACTTTTTCTTTTAGCTTACTTTTACTTTATCGCTCAAGACAGCTAAAGCCTTTCCTATTCTGGCAACCACTTCGTTAGTTCCAAGAACCTCAATGATCATCATCAGATCAGGTCCGGAACCAAATCCGGTAATGGCAAGACGTAAAGCAGGTAAAACTTTACCTATTTTCTGGTTATTTTTTTCCAGTATCCCTGTTAAAATTTCCTTGGCTTCATCAGCCATAATCTTCTCTTTATTTGCTACCGAATTTTTAAATTCAGTGATGATCTGAACGGCTTCATTTGTCCATTTAGAGTTCACCACCTGCTCATCATATGATTCAGGAGCTTTAAAGAAATACTGTCCATCTTGCCAAAGATCGCCAGGGAAAGTCACCCTGTCTTTGAGCAGGTTACATACCAGCTCTACGTTCTTCTCTGAATAAGAAATTTTATTCTTATCCAACTCTTCTTTAAGATAACCGGAAAGGGCGCTGTCTGGTTTAGCTTTAAGGTATTGCTGGTTGAACCACTTCGCTTTATTTATGTCAAATTTCGTGCCCGACTTACCAATTCTTTCTATAGTAAATGCCTCTACAAGTTCATCCATTGAGAAAATCTCCTGGTGGGTACCAGGGTTCCAACCCAGGAACGCCAAAAAGTTAAGCATGGCCTCAGGTAGGTAGCCGTCTTCGCGGAAACCTGAAGATAGCTCTCCTGATGCAGGATCTTTCCACTGCATAGGAAATACGGGGAAGCCATGTTTTTCTGCATCACGTTTACTAAGCTTACCATTACCATCTGGTTTCAGAAGCAGAGGAAGGTGTGCAAATTCGGGCATGCTTGATTCCCAGCCAAGGTACTTATATAATAAAATGTGGCAAGGCGCTGAAGGCAACCACTCTTCACCTCTGATTACGTGGGTAATTTTCATCAGGTGGTCATCTACTACGTTGGCCAAATGATAGGTTGGCATACCATCTGACTTCATTAACACTTTATCGTCTATGGTCGAAGAATGCCACATTACCCACCCTCTTACCAGGTCATTAAGACGAATCTCTTCTTTACGTGGGACTTTCAGGCGTATGACATAAGGCTCTCCCGACTCCAATCTCTTCTTTACCTCATCCTCGGGAAGTGTAACAGAGTTTTTCATGGTTGTGCGGGTGATGGCATTATATTGTGGAGAAACTACGCGCGCAGCCTTCAGGCGCTCTCTCATGACATCCAGCTCTTCGGGCGTGTCAAAGGCATAGTAAGCATGTCCTTCATCCACTAGTTTAAGAGCAAATTCTTTATAACGATCTTTTCGTTCTGATTGCCTGTAAGGTGTATAAGGGCCTCCCTGAACGGGACCTTC
Organism: Cytophagaceae bacterium; assembly: GCA_046313675.1. Taxonomy (GTDB): domain Bacteria; phylum Bacteroidota; class Bacteroidia; order Cytophagales; family Cytophagaceae; genus JBKBXU01. The sequence continues at coordinate 2,820 of JBKBXU010000221.1, read as the reverse complement.
ATCGATGTTAATACCAAGCCAGTTTAATGCTTCAAGTATGTATTCCTCGGCTCCGGATACAAACCTGCTTTGGTCAGTATCTTCCACCCGAAGGATCATTTTGCCCTTGTTCTTTTTTGCAAAAAGATAATTGTATAATGCTGTTCTTACTCCACCTATGTGGAGCCCCCCTGTTGGACTCGGGGCAAATCTTACTCTAACTTCCTTTTCCATTAATTCTTTTATTATTAAGGCTATACTGATCTATTTGATGGCAATACAGGATATTTCAACATTTACATCCTTTGGCAGCCTGCTTACCTCCACGGTTTCCCTGGCAGGGGGTGAAGAAACAAAATATTCGCCATAAACCTTATTTATAGTTGCGAAATTACCAAGGTCTTTTACAAAAATACTGCATTTGACGACATTTATAAAATCCATGCCTGCTTCTTTGAGAATGGCGTCAATATTTTTCATTACCTGGTGGGTTTCTTCTATAATGCCGCCCTGTACCAATTCGCCTGAAACAGGATCTAAAGCAATTTGTCCTGAAACGTAAAGTGTATTTCCGGACAATACGGCCTGACTGTATGGCCCTATGGGAGCCGGAGCATTTTTGCTCTCAATGATGGTTTTACTCATTCTTAAAAAATTAGTTTTCTCAATGATTGTTCAAAATTAATATAATTAACAAATAAATAACAGCAGACCTTTGTTTTAACACGAAATCCAACTATTTACCGGTTGTGCTATGGTTTTACCTCCGGTTATTTTTTTTATTTTTCTTTTTGTGTAAATTTGACAATAGCTAATTTTCAAGATGTCTTTTTTAGGGAAAAAAATAGTATTGCCTCTTATTATACTGATGTGGGTTTCTGTTGCCAAAGGACAGGATTTGTCTTATGGTATAAAGGGTGGCCCTAATTTAGTAAAGGTTGGGAATCTTGATATTACCAATCGCTTTAAACCTGGGTTTCATTTTGGGTTTTATAGTACATTCAGGCCATATCGGATGGATATTTCCATTACAAATGAAGTGAACTTTTCCATGAAGGGGGTTTCATTGGTATTGCCTGATTCTTTGGTTGAAAATGGTGCAAATAAATATACCAGGTCATTTAATTATATTGATCTTCCTGTAATATTGAATTACCACATTAGTGATAATTTTTATATAAGTGCCGGTATTCAACCTTCACTTTATGCTTATTTTAAAATTCCAAGCTGGCATCTGGTGCCATATAACAAAGACAATGTTAGCATTATAGATTTTAGCGCTTTAATAGGAGCCGTAATCCAGATGGACAAAATTGGATTTGGTGTCCGGTATAACCATAGTTTTGTGCCTACCTTTCAGAATGACCGGGGCAGAAATCATATGTTTCAGGTATTTCTGGCATATGAATTGGACACCAGAAGATAATTCTTATAACGTAACTTCGTAGTACTATTTCTTTCTTTCTCCAAAGGCAAGGTCTCCGGCATCTCCCAATCCGGGAATAATGTATTTCCTGGAATTCATTTCTTCGTCAACGGCTGCCAGATACAGCTCTGCCATTGGTAGGTTTTTTTGTATGTTTGTAATACCCTCTCTGGATGCAATGATAGAAGCAATGAACAGACGCTTTGGCTTTCCAAATTTTTCCAAAAACCGGTAAGCCTCACATAAAGATTTTCCGGTGGCAAGCATTGGATCTGCAATAATAAGTGTTTTACCGTCCAGATCAGGAGAGGCTACATAATCTGTTTTGATTTCAAATGATTTATCGCCATTGTTGTTTCTATACGAGGCGATGAAGGCGTTTTCAGCCTTGTCAAAGTAATTAAGAAAACCCTGGTGAAAGGGGAGGCCTGCACGTAGAATCGAGGCAAGCACCGGTTGTTCCTGAAGAAGATTAATGCTTGTTTTTGCCAATGGGGTAGTTACATTCGTTTTTGCGTAGTCCAGTTCCTTCGATAGTTCATAGGCAATGATTTCACCAATACGTTCCATGTTTCTGCGAAACCGTAAGCTATCCTGTTGTATAGTTACAGATCGTAATTCCGATAGAAATTGATTTATCAGACTGTTCTTTTCAGAGAGTATAACCATTTTTTTAGTTTTATTAAGTAGCTAAGGTGCAGGGGCAAGTTATTGCGGGATATGCATGGGTATTCTACACACTCCGCACCAAATCCTTTAAAAAATCTTGCAATGCCTTCCGCATCGCTTCCTTCAAAATCAAGGCAAAGATTCTGATTGCTGTGGCTCCGGATCAGATGGTCAAACACTAGGTGCATCGCACCATGGTTTCGAGCCTCAGGGGTGGATGCCCCAAGCAGGTAATACATCCTGTCATATTCCTTTATTACCGCTATGCCTGCCACTGCATTGTGATCTAGTCGGGCTATCAGTACGAGCAATTTTTTTTGTTTTTCTGCCTCCAGAAAGATAGATTTTACTACTGAAAGGTGGTATTCCTTAACATCTTTAATTCGTTGCTTTTGATTTTGTTTAAATAAGTTAAGTAAGGTTGCCGGATTTTCAGGAGCAACCTGAACCCCAGTTTTTAATGATTTATTTATGTTTCTTTTGTGACTTTGCGAATAGTTCTTTTTCAAATCCTCATAAGAATTCAGATTAAGGGCATAGTTATTCCGGATTTTGAGATTAAAGCCTACTTTGTTACTGAAAAGTTCCTTTACAGGGAGTAGGTTATGCTTGTTTAACTGGTAGTAAATCTGCTTGTATCTGGAGCTTAGAAGCTGGAAAACAGTTTTATAATCGATCAGCTGTTCTCCAGCTGAGAAACCTCCTAATTGCTGAGATAGAAATGGCTGATTAAGAATGTGAATGCG
>JBKBXU010000220.1:0-8099 GCA_046313675.1 Cytophagaceae bacterium | reverse complement strand
AGCCATTCCTTGTAGGGATGTCTGTTACAGATTTCACCTTTCAGTTCTTCATCGCTTATAATTCTTCCTTGCTCAAGGTCTGCAACGAACATTTTGCCAGGCTGTAACCTGCCTTTGCTAACGATTTTGGCAGGATCTACTTCAAGCACACCTGCTTCAGAGGCCATTATGACTACATCATCATCGGTCACGATGTACCTTGATGGACGAAGGCCGTTCCTGTCTAGAGTAGCTCCTACTATTTTTCCATCTGTAAAAGAGATAGAGGCAGGACCGTCCCAGGGTTCCATAAGTGCTGCATGATATTCATAGAATGCTCTTTTGTCTTCGCTCATGTCGGTGTTGCCATCCCAGGCTTCCGGGATAAGCATCATCATTACGTGAGGTAGCGAACGGCCACTCAGGGTTAATAATTCTATAGCATTATCAAGGTTAGCTGAATCCGATTGTGAGGAATCACAGATGGGGCTAACCATGTTCAGTTCTTCTTTGGTAAACATCTTGGACTCAAATGCTGCTTCTTGAGCACGCATCCAGTTTACATTACCTTTAACCGTATTAATCTCACCATTGTGAGCAATATAACGGAAAGGCTGAGCTAGTTTCCAGGATGGGAATGTGTTTGTAGAGAATCTTGAGTGAACTACAGCTAAGGCAGATACTACCTCATCGTGGTGCAGGTCAAGAAAATACGGTCTAACCTGACTGGTCGTTAACTGACCTTTGTAGGTGATGGTTTTATAAGAAAGCGAAACAAAATGAAAAAGATCTTTGATCTCCTTAGATTGAATAGACTCTCTTACCAATCGGGTTACATAATTTCTTAAGACAAATAATTTTCTCTCAAAATGATCCGGATCGGAAATATTTTCAGGCTTTTTAATAAAGACTTGCTCCATGTGAGGTTCAACCGCAAGTGCGCTTGGGCCAATGTCGTTTCCGCATACTGGCAGTTTTCTATATCCAAGCAGCTGCATTCCCAGCTTCTCAATGTTGCGGTTAAGGATAGCTCTACAGTCTTCTCTTTGTTTTTCGTCTTTTGGAAAAAACACCATCCCTACGCCATACTCTCCGAATGCCGGAAGCTTAATGCCTGATTTTACACATTCATCTACAAAAAACTCATGTGGTACCTGAATAAGAATACCGGCACCGTCTCCCGTATTACTTTCACAACCACATGCGCCTCTGTGCTCCATGCGAGCCAGCATATGCAATGCATCTTCGATTATTTTGTGGGATTTTCTACCTTTTAGGTTGGCTACAAAACCTATACCGCATGAGTCATGCTCAAAACTGGCATCGTACAATCCGGAATTATTTTGTCTCGTCATCAAGATTTATATAACTAATTTGTAATTATTACCAGATACCTATTTTTTAAAACCCAGAACCTGCTTATTTAATAATAAGTTTCATTTAAAGATATGCAGGATCAGCATTAGATGATTAGGATTTTCCCCCGAATTTATAAAAGGGTTTCCTACAAAATTACTTAAAGTTGATTAGAAATTTTAAAGATAAAACATTTTTTTTATTACATCTAAATGCAACTTCTTTATAAAATACAACTTTTAATAAGATTGATAATATTTGGTATTATTCTTAACTCTTCAGGAAACAAAAAATTTTATTTTTTGAATAAAAATTCAAGAAAAATTATGATTTTTTCTTGAATTGTCGACGGTGTTTGAACGTATTTTTCTTAAAGGGGCTGAACTAAAAAGAAAAAAAACCATTTAATCTTTGTAATAAAAATGGCTAAGCTACATTTGTTTCCTATGGGCTTAGATGTTAATTTTGATTTAAAACGCTTAAAAAATATATGGGGGAGCCTCAAAAGAGCCTTGCAGAACTGAAGCCGGGAGAAAAAGGTACAATTTGTTGCTTTAAAGACGAGTTTCTTTCTTTAAAACTATTAGAAATGGGCTGTCTTCCCGGATGTGAGGTAACAATGAACTTTAAGGCACCTTTAGGGGATCCTATTTGTATTAAGGTTTCCGGTTACTGTCTTTCACTGAGAAAAGAAGAAGCATCTACAATATTGCTGCATTAATTTTACCATGTCTTTAAAAGCCAATCCTAAAGTCGCTTTAATAGGAAATCCTAATTCAGGTAAATCCTCTTTATTCAATCATCTCACCGGATTACACCAAAAGGTTGGCAATTTCCCTGGTGTGACTGTAGACCGGAAAACCGGAAAGTGTAAGATTCACGAGTTTATAACAGCCGAAATCATTGATCTTCCCGGTACTTATAGTCTTTATCCAAAATCCAGGGATGAACAAATTGTCTTTGACTTTCTTACCAACCCCACTGATCCGCATTATCCTGATATTATTACTGTAGTGGTAGATGCTTCTAATTTGAAAAGAAACTTACTGCTGTTTACACAGATTAGAGATCTTGGTTTTCCAGTAATACTTGTTTTTAACATGATGGATATTGCCGAGAAGGATGGCTTGGAAATAGATATAGAGAAGGCGAAAAAAATTCTTCGTGTTCCTGTGGTTTCTATTAATGGGCGTGATGGAAAGGGCTTGGACAAATTAAAACAAGCCATTGCTAATCCGGATTTTACTCCTCACGAACCTTATATAAATGTTGAAGAATTTGCTCCTGATGCTATCGGGGAAATAAAGGAACATATAAAGTCCGATAATGCTTACCTGGCTTTGCAATATGCTCATCAATTCAGAAGCCTTAACTCTTTAAGCATAGAAGATAAAAACAAGTTTCGGGATATTCTTTCAAGGCATAATTTTAATCCAGTTGTAGTCCAATCTAAAGAAATTGTTCATCGTTATGAAATGATCAATATTGCCTTGGATGGTATTGTAAAATCGACTAATGTTCAGAAACGGGAAACATTGTCCGGTAAGATTGATAAGGTTTTGACTCATAAAGTTTATGGTTACCTGTCTTTTTTGTTTCTACTTTTCTTAATATTTCAGGCAATATTTTCTTTTGCAGAATACCCAATGGAGTTGATTGACTCCGGAGTAGGGCTTTTAAGGCAAACCATCCTGGAAACTCTTCCGGACAATGTTCTGGTCAATCTCTTAGCTGATGGAATTTTAGCTGGATTGGGTGGAATTCTTATGTTTATTCCACAGATTGCTATATTGTTTGGCTTTGTTTCAATACTTGAAGAAAGTGGCTATATGTCTCGTGTAATGTTCTTAATGGACAAAATTATGCGGAAATTCGGCATGAATGGTAAAAGTGTTATTCCTCTTGTTTCAGGAATTGCCTGTGCAGTTCCTGCCATCATGGCCACGCGTAATATTGACAACTGGAAAGAACGGATGATTACAATTTTTGTAACGCCTTTTATCAGCTGTTCTGCCCGAATTCCTGTATATACCATATTAATTGCTCTGGTTGTTCCCCAAGTATATTATTTAGGTGTTTTTAACCTTCAGGGACTTGTTTTGATGGGCCTTTATTTATTGGGCTTTGTTGCTGCCATTTTAACAGCCTGGATTATGAAGCTTATATTAAAGACCAAGGAGAAAGGGTTCTTTATTATGGAATACCCTTCCTATAAAATCCCTCGCCTGAAAAATGTAGTGTACACGATATTTGAGAAAGTTAAAACCTTTGTCTTTGAAGCGGGTAAGGTTATAATGGCAATATCTTTGGTTTTATGGGTATTGGCCTCTTATGGCCCCGGAGATAAAATGGATAAAGGAGAAGAACATATTTTGACATTGAGCATCGCAGAACAATGGGATGAGGAACAACTTGCAAATGGAATTAAACAGGTACGGCTTGAAAACTCCTATGCCGGGCATTTTGGTAAATTCATAGAGCCCGGAATTCGCCCACTGGGCTTTGATTGGAAAATTGGAATTGCATTAATTACTTCTTTTGCTGCCCGTGAGGTTTTCGTAGGCACTATGGCTACTATATATAATCTTGGGGATGCTGACACAGAGGTAACTTTGTTAATAGATAAAATGCGCAATGAAATAAACCCTGCTACCTTAAGACCTTTATATACGCCCGCACTTGGTATGTCCCTTTTAGTTTTTTATGTATTGGCTATGCAGTGTATGAGTACCCTGGCAGTAGTATATCGGGAAACTAAAAGCTGGACTTGGCCTGCAATGCAGTTTGTATATATGACCGCACTGGCCTATCTGATGAGTTTTTTAGTTTATAATATTCTTTCCTGATGAAACAATTTCCATCTTTAATGCCTTTCTTTTATTTATTATAGCTGTTTTTTTATTAAATACTGAATAAGGCTTTTCTATTATCTTATTTGTTGATTCAACTTGTGATGTAGGAAATATGTGTCTTCTTTAGTGATTGATGATATGTCAATTTTTTCTAATAAACTCATGACTATTTTAAGTCTGAATTCACGCTTCATTTTTTTTGAAAAATTCGATTGATTCTCAGGTTGTTTTAAAAAATAATTTGAAAAATGCAAAAAAACATTAGATAAATTCAGTTTATTTTCTTAATTTATCCGACAATGCTTAAAATTTTATGGAAGAGTTTCTTCCGTATTAAAAGCATAGATGTAATTTTTTTGGACAAATAAAACCAGGCAAAAAGGTTACCTTTTTTCTTTTCTAACGTATTAACATGTTGCTGCTGTATAAAATTTGGATTGATATTTTTGAATAAAAATGTAACTATTTGGATATGAAACATAATTATACCATTGTTTTCTTGATTCTGTTGTGCCTTTTGGGAGGCGGAGTGGTATCGATGGCTCAGGCGCCTACCTATCCATTTCCTCAGAACAGAACATTCGGTCATGGCTTTATGCCTACCACTGTTACCCAGGCTCATGTTCAAACAGGATATGATGAATTTATTACCAGATATTACAGGGAATGTGCCGGTGATAACTCGGCAAGAATTATCGAGCCGGATAGAGGCAACCGTACGGTTTCGGAAGGGATCGGCTATGGCATGTTATTGACCGCATATGCCGGTGATAAAGCCCGATTTGATAGATTATGGAGGTTTTATAAAAACAGGAGAAACGGTCGTGGCCTGATGAATTGGCTCTACAGTGATTGTACCTCAATGGGAGGGGCAAATGGCGCTACAGATGGAGATTTAGATGCAGCCATGGCTCTTGTAATTGCAGCCTGCCAATGGCCTGCTGCTACAGCCCCCTTTAATTACACTGCGGATGCTACGGCTTTGATTACTGCTATCAGAGACCATGAATTTACCACCTGTGGTGGCCTTACCGTTCAAAAACCCGGTGACGCTTTTGGTGGATGTACTTGTACAAACCCTTCTTATTTTTCTCCCGGTTATTATCGGGCTTTTGCTCAGTTTTTGCCAGGCCAGGCAGCATTTTGGACCAAAGCTGCTAATGACACCTATACCACACTCAATGGAAACGCACATGCAAATACAGGGCTGGTTTCAGCCTGGTGTACTTCTACTGGTAGTCTTAATGTAAGTAATTGTGGTGTTGCTGAAGGCGGAGGCGGAGGAGCTGATACTTATCAATACGATGCTGCCAGAACTCCATGGAGAATTGCTGTTGATTATATGTGGTGGGGTACTCCTCAGGCGGAAACATGGTTAAAAAAGCTTACCACCTGGGTAAAAGCGCCTGCCAGTAATCAAGGCGGATGGACTGGCGGTGGAGGAATTGCTAATATCAGAGATGGGTATAACAGGGATGGAACGATTCGATCGCAGTGGAGAAACTCTGCTTTTGTCGGGGCTTTCTGTTTAGCCTCAATGGCGAACAACCAAACAGATGCCAATAGCTTTCATCAATGGTGGATGCAAAATTCTGTAACCACCGGGAATCCTGGAGCAGGTCAGTTAGACGACCGACCTTATTACCAACATTCCTTAAAGGTGCTATATATGTTCCTTTCCTCAGGAAATTTTTGGTATCCTTGTTCAACAGGTCCTGTTTGTGATTCTCCCAACCTGGGCCCGGATGTTTCTTTATGTGGGGTTGCCTCAATAACGCTTAATTCAGGAATTTCCACTGGTACAGGTATCAGGTTTACCTGGAGGAGGAACGGAACAATTGTGGTGAATAACTCTACTACGGCAAATACCCATAATGTTACTCAGACAGGAACCTATGAAGTGACCGTGGATAATAACGGGTGTATTAGGTCAGATGAAGTGGTGGTAACCGGTACACTTCCCGAGCCGTCTCTTGGTGGGCCGTATAATTTATGTAGCCCTTCATCTATTACTTTAAATTCAGGAGTAGCAGGCAGTGGTTTGACTTACGAATGGAGACGAAATGGTACAGTAATTTCAGGGGCTACAGGTGCTTCCTTGCCGAATGTACGTACGGCAGGCACCTATAGAGTTACTGTTAGTGCGACCGGGTGCACGAGCAGATTCAGTGAAACAACGGTTACTTCACAAGTAGCAGTGCCAAATGACAATTGTCGCTCTACGGCCGGAACGGTTAATCTTTCTGTTACCGGTGGTGGTCAATATAACTGGTATGCAGCACCAACAGGAGGAACTCCTTTGGCTGGCGGTACTAATACCCTTACATTTACTACCCCTTCAATTTCTACTACCACAACCTATTACGTACAGGACATGAGTTCCACAAGTGGGAGTGTCGGGCCCGCAAATAATTTAGGATCTGGTGTAAACTGGGGCATTAATGCCGATAACCGACTTTTATTTACTGCAAACTCAAATATAAACATTACCCAGTTAAAAGTCCCTTTTACTGTCTATGGAGCCTCTCCTGGTACGCTGACTGTACAAATATTGGATGCTTCCAATACTGTAAGGGCGACGGTTACTTCTCAGGAAATGACTCCTGCAGGTACGGGTAACCAGTTTTTAACCTTTAATTTCTCTCCCGGAATACAGGTAAATGCTTCAACCTGGGGGGCTAATCTTAAAATGCGAATCTCTGGAAGAACAATCAGTGGTGACCCATTATGGAGCGATGTTACTACGGCTGCTTATCCTTATAATTCCACACCTTCCGGAATTATGACGATCACCGGAAAAGAAGGTGGCGGCGGCAATAATGCGTATATGTATTTTCATGACATCCGCTTTACAACCGGAGTTCCATGTGATAGAGTACCTGTAGTTGCAAGCATTGGAGCCGGGTGTGCAAGTTGTACGCTTCCCGAAAATGCTGGCGCAATAACCGGAAACACAACCGTATGCAGCGGACAAACAGGTGTTTCTTATAGTATTCCTGCCGTTACAGGTGCTACATCCTATAACTGGACTCTTCCTACTGGTGCCACTATAGCCTCAGGGTCAGGAACACGGACAATAATAGTTAATTTTGGATCAACCGGCGGCAATATAACAGTTACACCTGTTAACGATTGTGGAAATGGAGAACCTGGTTCACGTGCTATAACAGTAAACACAGTTCCTGCGCAACCAGGCACCATGACCGGTAACGGCACAGTTTGTTCCGGCGCTACGGGAGTTGCTTATAGTGTTCCTGCTGTTGCAGGCGCCACCAGCTATACCTGGACACTTCCTACGGGGGCAACGATTGCATCGGGTAATAATACCAACAGCATCACAGTAAATTTTGGCACTTCAGGTGGAGACATCTCAGTAAGAGCAGTTAATGCCTGCGGTGAAAGTGCTGCAAGAACGAGAGCTATAACAGTTAATCCTGTTCCTGCGCAGCCGGGTAACATCACGGGTAACGGCACAGTTTGTTCCGGGGCTACAGGAGTTGCCTACAGCGTTCCCACTGTTGCAGGCGCTACAGGCTATACCTGGACACTTCCTGCAGGTGCAACGATTGCGTCGGGCAACAATAGTAATAGCATTACAGTAAACTTTGGCACTTCGGGTGGAGACATCTCTGTACGTGCGGTAAACGCCTGCGGAGAAAGTATAGCCAGAACGAGATCAATCACGGTTAATCCTATTCCTGTACAACCAGGAGTTATTGCAGGTAACGGCACAGTATGTTCAGGTGCAGTAGGTGTTGTTTATAGTATAGCCACCGTTAATGGTGCCACGGGCTATAACTGGACAGTTCCTGCCGGAGCAACCATCACGTCTGGCCAGAACACTACCAGTATTACGGTAACCTTTGGCAGTAGCGGCGGCAATGTTTCTGTTCGTGCAGTAAATGATTGTGG
>JBKBXU010000219.1:5842-8106 GCA_046313675.1 Cytophagaceae bacterium | reverse complement strand
CGCAGGGCGCCTGTACGAATAAGGATGTTGAGTTGCTCCGGTGGCAAAGAAACCCGTTTTATCAGGTCGTTCAGCGATTTATATGGGCCATTACTATCTCGCTCTGCCACGATAATTTCAGCCAGTTTTCCTTCAAAATCTTTGATGTGTATAAAGCCTAGGTAGATTGTTTTCCCGTCAATGGTGGTTAGGTGATCGCTGTGTTTTACACAGGTCGCCTGTATGTCCCCACCGGCCATGCGGGCTTCGTGCAGGTAAAATTCGGTATTGTAAAAACCTCCGAAATTATTGACCACGGCTACACAAAACTCCAGGGGGTGGTGTGTCTTCAGGTAAAGGCTTTGGTAGCTTTCCACGGCAAAACTGGCAGAATGGGCCTTGGAGAAGGAGTAGCCGCCAAAGCTTTCCATCTGCCGCCATACTTCTTTGGTTAGGTTGTCGGAATAGCCTTTTTCCTTACAATTGGCGAAGAATTTCTCTTGTATAAGTTTAAAACCGGAATGCCCGCGGTACTTTCCGGACATAGCCCTTCGCAGCACGTCGGCCTCGCCCAGGTCGAGCCCGGCAAAGTGGTGGGCGACTTTGATCACGTCTTCCTGATAAACCATGACCCCATAGGTTTCCTTAAGCAGTTCCTCCATTTTAGGGTGCAGGTACTGAATTTTTTCGGGATTATGAAACCGGCTGATGTATTGCTGCATCATACCCGACTGTGCCACGCCCGGACGTATAATGGAGCTGGCCGCCACCAGTGTCAGATAATCCTGGCAGCGCAGCTTTCGCAGTAGCATGCGCATGCCGGGCGATTCTATGTAAAAGCATCCGATGGTTTTGGCTACTTGTATATGCTCGCGCACTTTGGGGTCTTTTTTGGCTTTCTCCGGATCAGCGTTTATGGCTTTGCCTGTGTTTTTTTGAATGATGCTGATGGCATCTTTTATATGTCCCAGGCCCCGCTGGCTGAGAATGTCGTACTTGTAGAAACCCATGTCTTCGGCCACAAACATATCGAAATGGGTGATGGGAAAGCCCTTTGGCGGCAGGTCGGTGGCGGTATAGCAGTTGATCTGATTTTGGCCGATCAGCACGCCCCCGGCATGGATGCTCAGGTAGTTGGGGAAGTCCTGCAGGTATTGGCCGTACTTGAAAACGGCTTTGACAATATCGTCCTTATCTGGCGAGAGCGCCGGATTTCGGGTGCTGGTAATAATGTCAATCTCCGGCTTGGGAAGTCCGAATACCTTTCCTAATTCCCTGATAATAGATTTTCCTTTAAAGGTGTTGTAGGTAGCCAGCAGAGCAGTGTTTTTATGGCCGTAGCGCTTAAAGATATAATCCGTCACCTCGTCGCGTTCTTTCCAGGAGAAGTCTATGTCAAAATCCGGTGGGGAAGTTCGGTAGGGATTGAGAAACCGCTCAAAATACAGGTCCAGTTCTATGGGATCCACATCGGTAATGCGCAGGCAATAGGCGACGACGCTGTTGGCACCACTTCCGCGGCCTACGTGGGCAAAGTTGCGGTTGGAGGCATAGCGCAATATGTCCCAGGTGATTAGAAAGTAGGCATTAAAACCCAGCTTGTTTATAATGTCCAGTTCTTTGGCCAGGCGTTCCTTGGCGACTTTGTTTCGTCGTCCGTAGCGCTGTTCCAGGCCTTCCATGGCAAGCTTTTCCAGCAGCAATCGGTCATCGCTCAGGTCGCCTGTGAGGGTTTCCCTGTTTTTGCTTTTGTTGTCAAAATGAATGGAGCAGCTATCCATGAGTTTCATAGTATTTTGTATGATCCAGGAATACCGCCCATACGCACCGAGCAGCTTGTCTATGTGAAGCATGCTTTCATCAGTGGAGGCTTGCTCTTCTGTGCTGATTTTACTCAGCAGGGTATTTTTATCAATCGCCCGCAGCAGGCGATGGGTATTGTAACCTTTCTTATCCCTGAAGGTTACGGGGTGCAGCATGACCAGCTTGTCCCGGTAAGGGGCCAGGTTTAAGGTGACCAGTTTGTTTAGTTCACATATTTTGATGCCTAGGTATTCGTTTTCTCTCAGAGTTTCTACCGGAACAGAGGTAAAGCGATAGATGATGTATGCATGATCAAAAGCCGGAGCTTTTTCGGGCAAGGCCTTTTTGGTGGCGTTATGGTAGGAAAGGAAGGCGTTAAGTTCTCTGAATCCTTCGTTATTTGCTGCCAGTCCGATGTACAGCAGTTGGTCGCCGTTGCGAAATTCTATGCCTGCAATGGGTTTAATGCCGCTTTTAAGGCA
>JBKBXU010000219.1:3522-5832 GCA_046313675.1 Cytophagaceae bacterium | reverse complement strand
AGAAATCGAAGGTGGCGGAGGTATTGTTGATATCCGTCAGGGCCAGGGCTTCAGCGCCTTTGTCCAATGCTTCGGCTACCAGTTCCTCGGGAGAAAAGGTGCCGTATCTGAGCGAAAACCAGGAGTGACAGTTGAGGTACATGTTGTTAATAATACTAACTCAAAGGTAACGAATTTTGAGGGATTTTTGTTAGTTATATTAACAAATGTAATTACGAATTAAGAATGAAACAATTACGAATGGAAACAATTACGAATGGGGAAATTACGAATGATGCATGTGTATATTGAACTGTTCGTAATTCGTAATTAAATAATTTGTAATTGTCTTATTTTTCCATTCCCCGTTTGATGCTTATTTGGATAGCCCCAATGATCCTAAGTAGTTCTTCACAATCTTTTAGTAAGGCATCTGCCAGGGAAGAGCTAAGGAAATTGCTGTCTCGCAAAAGTCTGATCCAATATCGGTTTCTCTTGCCTCTTTATAAGAAATTGTAAGTTTAGCATAAAAATCTTTTGTGGATTGCACCCCAATTGCCTCTTCAATATTTGCACCAATTGAGGTTCCACTTTTTAGTAACTGCCGGGAAAGAACATATTCTTTTTTTTCTTCTGTCAGGTGGCGAAATATTTTGACGATCGTTAGAGCGAAAGAATAGCTTTTTTCAGCGATAATATTCTCCTTTTTCATAGCTAATGGTCTAATTTTCAAAATACTAAAAATAATAATTACAAATTTCAAATGAAATAATTACGAAATGCCATCTCACAAATTGAGACATACGGTAATTGCGTAATTAATTGTTCTAGTCGAATTGCGTAATTTCTATTTTTTTTACTCGTAATTTGTAATTTAATAATTCGTAATTGAATATATAACCATGAACCTTGAAGAAACCCAATATTTCACAGACTCAGATATTAAGCTACTTCAAAATCTTGGTGGAAAAGAACTTTCCGGAGTAAGCTATTTTATTTGGGAAAATGTGGCAAAAAAGAATGAAACGTTTTCATTTTTACTGGCTGCGGAGCTTTGCTTTTCAGATGGTGCACGACTAATGATTTCCTCGGGTGATTCAGAAGAACTACCTCACATAGCTCTTAATCAACTTAATCTTGAGGAAGAAAAGAAAATGGTGAAGGAAAGTTTTGGGGGAGCACTGCAAATAAAGACGACAGATGCGACCAATTCTGATCTGTGGAAAAGCTTAACGGGGAAACAGATTGCAGGTATAGAACTTGCGGCCGAAGAGGGTACCAAGAAGCCATTTGCCAGTCATTTTATAATTCGAATAGATGACACGCCCATACTTATAAGAACCGGGGATCAGGGAGATGGTATTCATATAGAATACTATTTGCCGGAGGAAGATGAATAAGGTATTGATCAGTGGATGAGTACTCATGAAAAAAAGACCTTACCTTTTTAATTTAATTTAATTCTAAAAGTAATTGAGATGTCAATACCACTAGCATTTAAACTCCTATATCTGAAAGAGGAGAGGGAATTACCCGGAGTAAGAAAATAAAGTGAGCTTGAGAAATTATTTACTTGCCGGTATCCCGTAAAATCAAAATTTAAATGTCTATATCTTGCGGAGTAAACCATTGCGAATTTTTTAAATTCATGGAAAAATCCGGTTTCAAAATGAAAACCAAATTCGGATCCATATCTAAAGTTCCCTCGAGGTACGTTTAATTCAGTAATGGACATTGTGCCGGGTATATTATAACTTCCACCTCCACCAAATTTTAATCCTGTTCTACCTCCTTCTGTAAATCTGAACTGATAATTTGCTCCAAACAAAAAGGTTTTTCTGTTAAAACTGAATGAGGTTCTATCAGTACGCATATTACTTGTATGGGAATTTAATGCCAGATTTTGATGGTATCCCATGGTGCCATATACTTCAATGTTTTTATTAAGAGAAAAACCTAAGCCAACTTCTATTCCCATGCCACCTCCAGGACTGTAAATCATTTCGCCAGAGCCTTGGGGGTTGCTGAATTTTAGGGTGTTATATACAAGTCCTATGCCTATGTTATGTCTTAGGATTAACTCAGTCTTAATTTGGGCAGTTACATTTATAATTATAAGGCAAAAAAACAAACCTGTTATAAAGAGTATTTTTTTTAGCATTTCTCCAATTAAAATAAAATAATAGAAATTTAAAAATAAGGAGCTTTCACCTAAATTACAAAACACAGATGTGGTGCAGTGGGAAGCTGCGCTTATGTTTTACTTAGGGAAAAGTATAGTTTAGTGTTTAAAAAATCTTAATTATTATTTTTCTGTGATTTTTTTTCAAA
>JBKBXU010000219.1:0-3512 GCA_046313675.1 Cytophagaceae bacterium | reverse complement strand
ATGTAGTGAATGAAAACTTTTTGATGTGGATAAGGGAAAATTTATTTCTGTAGTTAAGGAGCATCGCAATCTGATCTTTAAGATTTGCAATTCCTATTGTTCCGATCCTGAAAGCAGAAAAGATTTGCAACAGGAAATTTTAATTCAGTTGTGGAACTCATTTTCAAGATTTGACGGACGCATCAAACTTAGTACATGGATTTATCGAATAGCTTTAAATACAGCAATTTCTTTCTACAGGAGTAATCGGAAGCATAACAATCACCAAAGCCTTGATGCTTCTATTATAATCCTTTCTGAATCAGAATGTTTTTCTGAGAATGACGAGAATATTCAGCAGTTATATCAACTTATTAATCATTTAAATGAACTTGAAAGAGCCTTGATTCTACTTTACCTTGATGATATTAAGTATAAGGATATAGCTGAAATTCTTGGAATCTCTGAAACCAATGTAGCTACTAAAATTAGTCGTATCAAGAAAAAATTAAAGGAACAATTTAACCAGGATAAAACGTATGGAACTAAATGATTTTAAAAGTGCATGGGCACAATATGATAAAAAGCTTTCAGAAAATCTTCGATTGAATCATGAATTACTAAAAAAAATAAATCTTGGTAATTCAAAAGATGAATTGCATAAAACGCTGGTCTACGAGATAATTACTGTTGTTGTTGTTTTTATGACAATTGTGTATACGTCAGTAGTATCCATTCGACTTATTAATGAACCGGAGTTTATTATTTCAGGTAGTATCAGCATCTTATTTGCTTTAGCGTATCTGGCATTGTCTTTAATTAAGATCAATTGTTTTTTTGGGGTGGATTATTACGGCTCTTCTATTTTGAAATTACAGAAGGATTTAACCTCTTTAAGAAAAAAAGTCATAAAATTCAGGAGGATGGAGTTGTTGATGCTGCCAGTGTTTGTAATTGCTCTTTTACCAACATTTTTTATGGGCATACATGGAATGAATATTTTTGAAAATGTAAAACTATGGCTCGTTGAGATCTTTTTTATCGTTGGAGTTTCTTATCCTGTGATCCTATGGATTTATAAGAATTTATACGATAAAAAATTTGAATATGCTGAGAAATTTTTGAAAGAAATCGAAGAATTTGAAGCTCATAATTGAGTTTGCTTGATATATTCTGTAGATATTTGCTAGGTAATTTTAAAAAAAAAACTAATCTATGAAAAATAAAAATTTTCTACTTGGCCTTATTTTGTTCCTGCTGGGAATGGCAGGGGTATTTAGCCTTTTGGCCATGTCTCTTGATGAATTTCTGACGGAGGAGGTAAGGAAGCAATTAAATGGAATTTCTGAGGACCAGCTTCGTTGGTTAAGCCTGATTAATCCTGCTGTATTGGTGATCATTTCAGTTGTGGTGGGTGTTGCTCTGCATAAAAAAGTCAAGCTTGGAGTGCCTTTAATAAATGGCCTTTTAGAGGGTGAATTCGCTTCCGGTTTAGTTGTACAACAACTCAAATTTGGTATTGGAGGTGGTGTCCTTGCCGGAATATTAATTCTGGTGGTGTCTGCCATTTTTGAGCCTTTTTTGCCACAAGCCTATTTGGAATTGGGGGATAGGTTTGATCCGCCTCTGGTTGTACGGTTTTTATATGGGGGTATTACAGAAGAGATTCTTTTGCGCTTCGGACTGATGACCCTATTTGTATGGATAGGCGCAAAAATTGCTAGAGGTCTAAGCAATCTTGTTTTCTGGATTTCCATAGTTCTGTCTTCCATAATTTTTGGAATTGGTCATTTGCCCGCCGTTCTCCAATTAATACCGGAACCTGATTTTAGTTTAGTAGTGTATATTATTTTTGCCAATTCTTTGGGTGGAATCGTATTCGGCTGGTTGTATTGGAAAAAAGGCTTGGAAGCCGCTATGATCGCACATATTCTTACGCATGTTACTATGCTTTTGGGAGAGTGGTTAAGTTAGGCTTGCCTTCCTTGGATGATCTTCATCCTATTCCGTGGAACTCTGTAGTATGAACTAAAAAAGGCTCACCTTTCGGTAAGCCTTTTTTTTAGTATTTAGCAGCTTATTCTATATTTAATCAACTGGAAGTTTTTACTTGCATTATTCACTAAACGTGTAAGGTGCTTTTAATTAATAATTCAAAATTTAAAATTCAAAATTATCAATACCCTCCCTTATATTTCCTTACGAACCACTCCATACTTGCCAGCATAATAAGGATAATCAGCAGCCAGTGAAGGTTAATTATTTCATTGAATTCTTCATTGCTGTGTATGATGCTTTTGGCTTTTTCTTTGGAAATAATCTCACTTAGTGAAGCCATTTCAAGGGGGCCTGTAAAACTTCCTCCTGTTTGCTCCGATAAGGCGCGCAGTAAGGCATGGTCTGCAGTTACATCCATTGCTTCCAATGCTAATTCTCTGATAAGGAACTCGCCATTGACTTTATCTCCTTTTTCGCCCCGCTCCAAAGAAGCAGAGAATTTATAAATTCCCTGGCTTAAGCCTTTAACTTCAAATCGTGACTCGGCTTCGCTGTTTACAAAGGAGTAGGAGGTGGTATTCCCTTCTTCGTTGGTAATGTTAATGTTTATTTTTTGACCATAAACCTTTTCATACACCGAATTATAAACCTCGGTTTCAAATAAAATCCGGTCTGTCGTCATAAATTCATTGGACACTGGGTAGAACCGGAATTTTCTTTTGTCTTCTTTCGATGACAGATACTGGCTAAGGCTGGTAAAGAATTTATCAAATGCTTTTGTTTCACCGGTTTCTGCAAATTCATTCATTCTCCATTGCCAGATTCCTTCTCCGGCAATAACTCCGGACTTGAATTCTGAAGCATCCTTATTTATTAACACCAAAGGCTTGTTCGTAGTAAGGTTGCCTACCTTTTGAAAGAGTATGGTTTCGGCATTTTCTTTAGTAGTAAAATCGCCATATGGCACGGTTAAAGGAGGATACTTATTTAAAACCGTATATTCTTCTGTTTTAAATTTAAAACGCTCAAAAGAACTGTTAAACACCGGTGATACATGGTCTTTTTGCCAGGATCGGCTGTTGACTGAGACCAGAGAATTTATCTCATTGAATTTCTGAAGATTTGTCTGGTTTCCGACAATAAAAAGTGAAGAAGTTTTATTTAAAAATTTGTCCAGTAAGGCTTGTGCAGAATTTGAGTAATCCGGGATTTGATGATAGATAACCAGGTCATATTTTTCTTCCTTAAATTTATTTATCCCGGGTATATGTACTTCAACTTGATAATTTTCTTTACTTTCTAAAGCGCTTTTCAGAGCTTTAATATCAGGATGTGGTGTAAGGGCAAGTATTAAAATTCTTTCCCGGCCTTCAATAACGTCTACATAGGCATGGGAGAGGTTGTTTTTGGTGGTGTATTCTCCTTCAAGCGGTGCTACTTCAATGGTATAATGCTGCATTCCGCTTTTTTCAGAGCTAAGGTAAAACTCCACCTCCTGAACATCCTGCTCTCTTGAAAATCGTAGGGTTTTTCTA
>JBKBXU010000218.1:0-8106 GCA_046313675.1 Cytophagaceae bacterium | reverse complement strand
AGTCAACATCCAGCTTTTGTACATCAATGTCCAGATGGGAGGTGGCTTGTGCGCCGTCTATTAGAACTTTATCGCCTTTTTCATGAGCCAGTTTTATTATTTCCCCAATTGGATTTATGGTTCCAAGTGTATTGGAAACATGTACAACAGCTACAAGTTTCGTTTTAGGGCTAAATAGTTTTTTATATTCTTCAATCAAAAGTTCGCCCTGGTCATTGACAGGTATTACTTTTATCTTAGCTCCCTTTTCTGCGGCCAGCATCTGCCACGGAACCATGTTTGAATGATGTTCTATAGCAGAAACAATAATTTCGTCGTCTTTGCCAATGTATTTTTTCCCAAATGTATTAGCAACTAAGTTGATGCTTTCGGTGGTGCCTTTGGTAAAGATAATTTCCTCTGTAGAGGATGCATTAAGAAATGTCTTAACCGAACTTCTGGTTTGTTCAAATTCTGAAGTGGCTTTTTCCGCAAGGGTATGTATGCCTCTATGGATATTTGCATTGTATCCCGAATAATAAGCTATAAGAGCGTCAATTACTACTTTGGGTTTTTGTGTGGTAGCGGCATTATCAAAATATACCAAAGGCCGGCCATTTATTTGCTGATGCAGCACAGGAAAGTCTTTCCTGATCTTTTCGGGACCGGGAAAGTCTGTATAGGAAATCTGTTCCTGACTCGTTTCCGGTTTTATAGACATATTAGTTGATTCTCTTAGTAATTAAATCTGTTAAAATTTCCTTTAAGGATTCATTTTTAATACTTTCTACAACGTCTTGTGCAAAGGCAAGTACCAAAAGTTTTTTTGCTGTTGATTCTTTAATTCCCCTGGATCTTAAATAAAATAGTGGCTCCTCGTCTAACTGTCCAATGGTTGCTCCATGAGAACATTTTACATCGTCTGCAAAAATTTCCAATTGAGGCTTTGCGTTCATGGTAGCATCGGGAGAAAGCAATATGTTTTTGTTGGATTGAAAGGCATTGGTTTTCTGAGCATCGGCCCTGACATATATTTTGCCATTAAAAACTCCGGTAGCTTTATCATTTAAAATACCCTTATACAATTCATTGCTATAGCAGTTTGGTACGGAATGATCAACCAATGTATAATTGTCTGTATGAGACTGGCCATTTATAAGAAATAAGCCATTCAATTTGGCTTCTGAATATTCGGATTTTAAAATAATGTTAAGATTATTCCTTACGACGGCTCCATTAATAGTAAAGGTTGCTGTTGAAAAGTTGCTTTTCCCAATTTGATGAACAATATTATGATTGACCTGATGTGCATTATCAGTGTCGTTTTGAATTGTATAGGATGTTAGATTGCTGTTTTCATAAAGATATATCTCGCTGACAATATTATTAAAGCTACTTTCTGATCCCAAGGTATGAAAAGAGCTGATTATATCAGCCTGAGCATTTTCTTCACAGATAATAATGTTGTGCGGTTGAATGAAAACATTGCCGGATTTGGCATCGGTTATAAATAGCAGGTGAATGGGTTTTGGGACTACCTTGTTCCTTTTAATGTGTATAAAAGCCCCATTTTCTGCTAAAGCATTATTTATAAGCATAAATCCGTCGTCCGGATCGCTGCCGGGTGTTGCAAAATGCTTTTCTAATAATTCTGTTTCTGCGTCAGCTAAATTTTTAATGGTAAAATATTCACTTAACTCCTCGGAATGAGAATGTTCTGATGAAAATTTTCCGTTAATAAAAACCATGATATAGGCGTCAATAGAGGAGGTTGTGATCTTTGTTATTTCCTCTTTATTTACGCCGGTCGAACCACCTAATTGAAAGTTTTTTTGCAAAACTTTCGAAAAGTTGGTGTATTTATACTCTTCGGTACGGCCGCCTGGGAGGCCTTTCTTACGAAAATCCTCAAAGGCTTTTTTCTGCTTAAGGCCAGGTGACCCGGGTAGGGAAGCATGTTCAATCCTGAATTCAGGATTGTTTAGTATATCATTTAACTCTATAGTTTTCGATGTCGTATCCATAAGTTTATGCTACTGAAGAACCAGCATTTACTTCATTTTTTATCCAGTCATAACCTTTGTCTTCCAATTCAAGAGCCAGTTCTTTAGTTCCTGATTTTACAATTCTCCCATTATACAGAACATGAACAAAGTCAGGTACTATATAGTCAAGCAATCTTTGGTAATGCGTTACGACAATGACGGCATTATCTTTTGACTTTAGCTGGTTTACACCATTGGCCACAATTCTAAGGGCATCTATATCAAGCCCTGAATCTGTTTCATCGAGAATTGCAAGCGTGGGTTCAAGCATGGCCATCTGGAAAATCTCATTCCTTTTTTTCTCTCCACCCGAAAAACCTTCATTTAAAGACCTTTTTAAAAGTGATTGATCTATATCTACGAGTTTGATTTTCTCTTTCATGATGTTTAGGAATTCTACTGCATTAAGCGGTTGTGATCCTCTATACTCACGGACTTCATTGAGGGCACTTTTTAGAAAATTTGTAGTACTTACCCCCGGAATTTCTACCGGGTATTGAAAGGCCAGAAAAATCCCCTCTCCAGCCCGTTCTTCTGGAGCAAGTTCCAGCAGGTCTTTGCCTTTAAATGTAACAGAGCCTCCGGTAACTTCAAACTCTTCCCTTCCCGCAAGTACAGACGCCAATGTGCTTTTTCCGGAACCGTTTGGCCCCATAATAGCATGTACTTCTCCCGGTTTTACTTCCAGGTTTATACCTCTTAAAATTTCTTTATCGTCAATTTTTGCCTTAAGATCTTTTATTACCAACATAATTATATGATTGAAAAATTGAATTTAAATTAACCTACACTTCCTTCAAGACTGACCGCCAAAAGCTTTTGCGCTTCTACAGCAAATTCCATGGGGAGTTGTTGTAGAACTTCACGACAATAACCGTTTACTATCAGCGCAACAGCCGTTTCTGTTTTCATACCTCTCTGGTTGCAGTAAAAGATTTGATCTTCTCCTATTTTAGATGTTGAAGCTTCGTGTTCTATTTGCGCGGAATTGTTTTTTACTTCCAGATAAGGGAAGGTGTGCGCTCCACATTTATCGCCCATTAGCAGGGAGTCACATTGAGAAAAGTTTCGTGCATTTTCTGCTCTCTTCATAACCTGAACCAATCCCCGATAGCTATTTTGGGATTTGCCTGCCGAAATTCCTTTAGACACTATACGGCTTTTAGTGTTTTTGCCAATATGTATCATTTTGGTACCCGTGTCTGCTTGCTGATAATTATTTGTCACAGCTACAGAATAAAATTCCCCGATGGAATTGTCTCCTTTAAGTATTACACTTGGATATTTCCATGTTATAGATGAACCGGTTTCCACCTGAGTCCAGGAGATTTTTGAATTTACGCCTGCGCAAATTCCTCTTTTGGTAACAAAATTATATATACCTCCTTTTCCTTGTTTGTCTCCCGGATACCAGTTTTGAACTGTAGAGTATTTTATTTCAGCATTATCAAAAGCAACTAATTCTACAACCGCAGCATGAAGCTGATTTTCATCACGCATAGGTGCTGTACAACCTTCCAGGTAGCTTACGTAGCTTCCTTCATCGGCAATAATGATGGTTCGCTCAAACTGTCCGGTATTAGCCGCATTAATTCTGAAATAGGTCGACAACTCCATTGGGCAGCGCACTCCTTTTGGGATGTAGACAAAAGATCCATCAGAAAATACAGCCGAATTTAGAGCAGCATAATAGTTGTCCGTATGAGGAACAACAGATCCTATATATTTTTTTACAAGCTCAGGGTGCTCTTGTAAAGCTTCGCTTATTGAGCAAAATATTATCCCTTTCTCAGCTAGTTTTTCTTTGTAGGTAGTAACTACTGAAACACTATCCATAACAGCATCTACTGCTACACCAGACAGGCGCATTTGCTCTTCTAAAGAAATTCCTAATTTGTTAAATGTATCCCTCAACTCAGGATCAACTTCATCCATGCTGTTTAGCTGTGGCTTTTTCTTGGGGGCAGAATAATATATTATATCTTGAAAATCGATCTTTGGATATTGCACATTGGGCCATTTAGGCTCATTCATCGTAAGCCAGTGCCTGTATGCTTTTAGCCTCCACTCAAGCATCCATTCAGGTTCATTTTTCTTTGCAGAAATGAATTTTACAATTTCCTCACTAAGTCCTTTTGGAGCAGAATCAGATTCAATTTTGGTTTCAAATCCATACTTGTATTCTGATGAGGTAATGTCTTCAAGGAGTTTTATATTATCGCTCATAGGCGTTTTATTTAGACTAATTCTAATTAGAATACAAAAATACGATAATTATAATTCCGATAAAAATTATCTGATAAGAATTATTCTTAAAAAACTCGGCCTGCAGCCCATTGAAGTGTAGATCTTGCAATGGCATAGCGTGATATGAGCTCCTGTAATCGGACTTGCGAATTTATAAGGTTTATTTCCCTTGTATTAATGAGGAAAACAGAACTTTCTCCAGCCTCAAAACGACGTTGCTCCCCATCTCTTAACCGTCTCATGTTATTGACCATTTCTTCCTGAACCTCAATGAGTTCTTCATAAACCAGCAAGTCGTTGTGAGCAACCCGTATATTATTGATTATTTCCCGGTTTGACTGTTGAAGGTTTAATGCAGTTTCTCGTATTCGAAGGTCTGTTAATTGCAAATTTCCTCTTTCCTGCCGCAGAAATATCGGAAAATTAAAATGTAGGCCATACCTGTAATTGTTGGTAAAAAAGTTCGCATTAAAATCATCCGCAGGAAGTGATAAAGGCCTTTGCAATAAATGATATTGAAATGTCAGGTTTGGTTTTAAGCGATCAACTCTAAGCCGTCTTTCAATATCTAATTGTTGTAAACGGACATCCAGCATTCTTAATTGTGGATGGACACGAAGAGCCTCATTCTTCAATTCCTGAAGGGAGTCTTCCGTAATATTTATTATTTCTGAACCCCTCATGTCAGGAACGACGTTGTCTGCCAATTCTAACGGAACTTCATCATCGTTCCACAGATAATTTGATAAGATCAATGAAGAATTCCTGAATAGGACATCAGATTCTCTCATCATCTGGTTTCTATTTTGGGCTTCAATATTTGCTTCTACCGAATCTATAGCTGCAAGATCTCCAAATATAACCCTTTGCTTTACAGCTTCAGCTCTGAAAGATGCCAACTCATATCCCTGACGGTGAAATATTAATCGGTTGTAATAATATGCCCAATTCCAGTAATCTCTGGCCGCCTGTAACAATATGCGGTTTATCATATTGATTTGCTCAGCTTCTGCAAGGTCAGGTAATAGACGAGCTTGTCTGATGGTAGCTCGTCGATGGTCAATTAGGAGTCCCTGGCCCAAAGGTATGGCAACTCCACCGTATGCCAGGCCGGTATGTGGTGTTTCTAGTTGTTGGTTTACATATGTTCCTACATTTCTTTCATAGCCTACATGGAAGTCCACTCCGAACCAGGTGGGTATTCGCAGCGTGTTATCCAGGAGGTGGTAGTAGTGCTTTCCGTCCAGTGCCTTTTGCGAGTAGCGTGAATTTATTGTAGGATCTAAAGTGCCCCGGGCTACCCTGATTTCCGAGCGTGCCCGTTCTGGCAATAGAGCGGCCTGCCTTGCTACAGGATGGCGATGCACTATGAGTTCAAAGAACTCTTCAAAAGATAATTCCTGAAGTTCATTGTCATCCTGAGCAAGAAGCTTCCCATCGGTTATAAGAAAACAGAGAAATAAAATGATAAAACATTTATTAGAAAAAATATACTTACTCATTATTTTGCTTCCTTGGAGTTTTGCATAACGCTTGAACCAGAATTTCCTTCTTCTCCTTCCATATGTTCCACCCAGTCTGGTGGGAATCCATTTAGCTGACGCCAGATCTCATACCAGATAGGTACATCATTTAACAATGCCCAACCATACACACCGGATCCGACACGAAGCTGTACAGGCCAGGGCTCCTCTTCAGGATCCGGAATGACAAGGATTCTATATTTACCTTTTGTGTCTATGTTGTCGATAACGGCAACTGTCCCTCCAAACGTACCAAAGCTGGTATTTGGCCAGCCTGAGAATACCAGGGCAGGCCATCCATCAAATTGCAAACGTACCTTGCTCCCTATACTAAGAAGGGCTACATCGAGAGGTTTGACGTACAACTCTGTTGCCATTAATGGCTGGTCAGGCATAATGGTTGTTACGGGATCTCCTTCTTTAATAGTTTCCCCCAAGCCTGCACGTAAACCTCTCACCACAAATCCATTTTGTGGAGCAAGAATATGATAAAATGAACTCCTTATTTTCATGTTGGAGTATTCATTTCTCATTTTGGAAATTTCACCTTTGGTTTCATGAAAATAAGATTCTGTAGCACTCAAATCTGATTGTGCTTTGGATATTTTGTCTCGATAGTCTGCTTTTATGGAGCTAAGTTCAATGGTTGAATTTCGCAATTCGTTTCTGGCAAGATCTAATCTGTTGTGCGCAGAGTTTAATTTTGCAGTAGTCTCCTGAAATTTCAACTTCCTTTCTTCAAATTCAGTTAGTGATTTGAGGCCTTGCTTATACAAGACTTCCTGTCGCTCAAACTGAAGTTGGGCAATTTCATAATCTATTTTTACTGCTTCAAGGTCTATGCTATCCGTCTGAACTTTTAATTTGGCCTGCTCAACTTTATTTACTGCTTTATTGAGACTGAAATCCAATCCCGAGGTTAATGCTTCTATTTGATTCTTTAATGCTGCTGCTTTAGCGTTGGTAGCATTTAGGGCTCCTTCTTTCGCACTTATTTGCTCGTCCAGCCTCATTAATAAATCAGGGTCGAAAAACTTATCTTTGACCTCGGAAATGGTTAGTATGGTATCTCCTCTAACTACTTGTTGCCCTTCGTTTACGTGCCATTTAACAATCTGCCCTGCAATAACACTATGTATGGTCTGGGGCCTGTCTTGTAAATTTAATGTCGTAATGAGTCCATAGGAACGGATATTTTGAGTCCATGGGAAAAACATCAACAAAAACAGGATTCCCAGTAAAATGGTGAACCATTTTGCTAAGTTTTTGGCCATCGTAGGGTTATATAAAACCTTTAGGGAGTTAAGCCGCTCCGTATTATATTCGCTAAATTCGTTTTTCATTGTTCTAGCACTACACTACTTGAAACCTCTTTAATACTTTCTTTATTTTGGATCAGGCTGTATGGGCCTTCTTCTATTACATGGCCATCTTTCAATAATACCACTTTGTTGCACAAGGACATGATGTATGGATTATTTGAAATTATAATAATTGTCCACTTATGCTCCGGATCAAATAAGAATTTCAAAAGCCTTAGTTTTTCTTTGGTATCAATATTTAAGATAATCTCATCAATAATCAACAGCTTAGGTTTCTTAACAATTCCTCTTGCCAGAATTATTTTTTTTGCAATATGTGTTGGAAGAATTTTATGTCCTGCAACCAAATGTGTTTGTAATCCTTCTGGTAGGTTATTGACAAATTTGGATAACCCACAATGTTCAACAGCCCATAAAAGATCAGGTATCGGAATATCTTTACGGCCTAGAGTAATATTTTCTTCTATAGATCCTTCAAATATGCTCTCATAGGTGATGTTATCTCCGACCTGATTTAATAAACTATTTTTATTTAGCTCTTTTAAAGATACATTATTGAACTCAATAGTTCCTTTATAGCTGCTTAAAAAGCCCAATAAGACATTTATAATAGAGCTTTTCCCGGATCCGTTAAATCCGGAAATGCACAAACGTTCACTGGCAGCGATACTTAGGTTTATATTGCTAAGTGCCTTGGTTGAACTGCCCGGATAGCGGTATTCCAGGTTCCTTAAGTTTATGGCCAAGCCTTCCTCCTGAGTAATGTCTTTAATGTACATTCCTTTCATTTTTTCTATTGGAAGGTCAGTAACCATTCCTATTTTATCAACACTGGCTAGCACATCGTAGATTACTTCCAGGCTGAATATGAGTTTTTCAATGGCGTTGATGATTAGGATTATGATGATCTCACTAGCAACAAATTGCCCTATATTGATTTCTCTGTTAATAACCAAAATGCAGCCTATGATCAATAAGCCTGCAGTAAGT
>JBKBXU010000217.1:0-8126 GCA_046313675.1 Cytophagaceae bacterium | reverse complement strand
AGCGTGAACGTGCGCTATGAAAATAATAAAGCAGTAGCTTTCAGAGGAATATTTCACGACAATACCAAAAGGATACGTGCGGAAAGGGCGCAATACTTATACTATAAAATCTCCAACCTCACAATAAAAAGTGATGATCTCAATTCACTCCTGTTCAATATCCATCAGGAGCTGAAAACAATGATTGCCGTCAACAACTTTCACGTTGCATTATACGACAAAGAAAACCAGACCCTTAACTTCCCTTACTATGTTGATGAAAACCTTGGAGATAAAATTACAACTGCCTCTCGCCCCGTAGGAAAAGGACTTACAGAATATTCGCTTTTCAATGAAAAAGCTATTTTCCTTTATGAAGAAGACATATTAAGGCTTTCAGAGGAAAACATTGTAGAGCTAATGGGTCCTGTACCAAAAATATGGCTTGGAGTTCCTTTAAGGCTTGAAAACAGAACGATCGGTGTTATTGCTGTTAAAAGTCACAGTGATAGAAATAAGTACAAGAAAAGGCATCTGGAATTGCTAGATTTTATCTCCGGCCAGATTGCCATAGCCATTGAAAGAAAGAAAAACGAGCAGTTGATCATTGAGAAAACCGCACGATTAAATTCTATATTCCAAAGTTCTTCCCACCTGATCTGGTCGGTAAACAGAAAACGGGGATTGACTTCATTTAACCAGAATTACGCCGAAGCCATATTCGAAAAGTATAATGAGTATCCGGAAATTGATACAAGCTCAGATCAACCAAAAATTCTCATGCTTTCCAACCAGGAATACCATGAAATGGTTAATCAGCATTATAAAAAGGCGTTCGAAGGGCAATTACAACATTTTGAAACTAAAAGTCTTGATCGGACAGGCAATGTAGTCTGGAGAGAAACGTATCTGAATCCGATCTTCCTCCCTGATGGAAGAATTGAAGAATTATCGGGTATATCTCACGACATAACGGAAAAGAAAAATTGGGAATTGGCTCTTCAGGAAAGTGAGGAAAAATTCCGGAACATCTTTGAATCATTTCAGGACATCTATTACCGTACCGATGTATATGGAAGGATTACCATGATAAGCCCATCCGGCTGTCTGCTAAGCGGATACAGCGAAGAAGAAATACTTGGCAAGCATATATCAAATTTCTATTTCAGTCCTAAAAAACAAACCCTGTTGATTCGGGAGTTACTGAAAACAGGAACCGTGCAGAACTATGAGAATAACCTCATTATGAAAAATGGGTCTCTCCTTGAGTTTATTTCAAATATTCGTTTAATTAACAACAAAGAAGGCAAGCCAATTGCCGTAGAAGGAGTTTCCCGTGATATTACCTTCCTTAAAAAAGCTTCTGCGGAATTACTTAAGGCAAAAGAGATTGCTGAACGTTCGCTCAAGGTCAAAGAGAATTTCCTTGCCAATATGAGCCACGAGATCCGTACCCCGATGAACGGAGTCATCGGTATGATTGATTTACTTAGTGAAACTACCTTAAACCTGGATCAAAAAAGGTATGTACAGACCATCAAAAAATCATCAGAGACATTACTGGCTATACTAAATGACATTCTCGACCTTTCAAAAATTGAAGCGGGAAAGATGCAGTTACGACTAACCTCCATCTCTACAAAGGCAACCATAGACAAGCTTTACTCTTTATTTTATCAGCAGTCGGTGGCTAAAGGCATTGATTTCTTTGTTACAATTGATGAAGCTATTCCAAACTACATAGTGGCAGATGAAATCCGCCTGTTACAGATATTATCAAACCTGACATCAAATTCTATTAAATTCACCGATAAAGGCAGTGTTTCTATTAATATGGCCCTGGTTGGCCGGGAAAATAATATCAACAAAATTAAAGTGGAAATAACGGATACCGGAATTGGTATTTCAGAAGAAAATCAAAAATTACTATTCGAGAATTTTAGCCAAATAGACAACTCTTCCACAAAGTCATATGCCGGAACCGGCTTAGGTTTAGCCATTTCCAAAGAACTTTGCAAAATGATGAACGGAGAAATTGGGGTAGAATCTAAAATAGGAATAGGGAGCACCTTCTATTTCACCTTTGAAGCCAAAGAAAGCAAACGAGTAATAAAAGAAGAAGTTGCTACTGAACAACTAAGCATCATAAACAATAAATTCAGCAACCACCAACCTTATGTACTCCTTGTAGATGATAATCAGGTAAACCAACTTGTTGCATCCGAAATATTGAACAAATCAGGGTGCCGGGTTGTAGTAGCAGGAAACGGTATAGAAGCTATTGAAAAAGTACGGGAAAATGATTTTGATATCATCTTTATGGACATTCAAATGCCTCAAATGGATGGTGTGGAGGCTACAAAAACTATCCGAAAAATGGGCAAGACTCTACCCCCTATTATAGCCATGACAGCTTACTCCATGCAGGAAGATAAAGAGAAGTTTCTATTAAGTGGCATGGACGACTACCTTTCAAAGCCAATTAAGGCAGAAAAACTGCTAAACAAGGTGAGCGAATGGCTTAGAAATAAAATAACGAATCCGTCAGAAGAGATTTCACCCATTAAGGAAGCAGAAATTTTTGATATTGAAGTATTTGACAAACTTAGGAATTATGCTGATGCAAATACCCTGTTTAAAATATACAAGCAATTTGAAAATGATACACTGGAACAAATACTGGAATGCAAAAACTCTTTGGAGTCTGAAGATTTCAGCAAAATTTTAAATATATTGCATACATTAAAAGGAACAGCAGGCACCCTTGGTGTAAGTAAGCTTGAGGGCATCGCAAAGAAAATAGAGAACGATCTCAAAGCCGGAAACAACCAACATTGCCTGGACGACTTTCAACTGTTGTTAGCTTCCTTTGAAGAGTTTAAATTGAATTATAAAAAAATTATAAATACCTGATTTTTATGGCTGCTAAAAAAGTACTTATTGCTGAAGACAGTTCAGTTATTCAAAACCTGACTAAGAAGATTTTAGAATTCCAGAATTTCTCGATTACTTCCGTAAAAAATGGAAAAGAAGTCCTTCGTGAGCTTGAAAAAGAATCTTTTGATGTATTATTACTAGACATTAACATGCCTCAAATGGACGGCATGACCTGTGCTAAAACCATCCGCCAGCTTGCTGATGGGAACAAAAACATCCCAATCATTGCCATTACCGGGAATGCCAAAAATTACAGTGAACAAGATTTTAAAGATGCAGGTATCAATGAATATCTACCTAAACCTCTTGATTTTGATAAACTTGTGGATGCAGTGAAAAAATGGACAGCCTAAACCTGTAGAACTATAAATTTGTATTCTTTAAATGGAAATTAAATACACCCCACAGTTTTTACATAAGCTGGAGGATATTTTTGCTGAATCTGAGTACATACTCCGTTATGAACGCGGTAATTTCCATTCGGGGTATTGCATTCTTAAGGATACAAACATTGCTATTATAAATAAGTTTTTACCGGTAGAAGGCAAAATAAATTGCCTGATAGATATTCTAAAATCAATTAAAATTGACGCTGGAAAAATAAGCGAAAAGAATAGGAAATTTTATCTGGAACTAACCCAGACAAGACTGGAGCTTTGATAGTTACTTTTTTAGGAACCGGAACTTCGCAGGGAATACCTGTTATTGCTTGCGATTGCGAGGTATGCAAATCTTTGGATTTTAAAGACAAGCGCCTTCGTACTTCTATTCACATAGAAGTGCAGGGCAAAAGTATCGTCATTGATACCGGCCCTGATTTCAGGACTCAGGTCCTCAGAGAAAAAATACCACGACTTGATGCGGTTTTTTTAACCCATGAGCACAAAGACCATATTTCGGGACTGGATGATATAAGAACCTATAACTTCAGACAGAAAGCGGACATACCTGTTTATTCTGTTAAACGGGTACTTGATCGAATAAAAATAGAGTATGCTTACGCATTTGCAGAAATTAAATATCCTGGAATCCCTCAAATAGACCTGGTAGAATTTAACACAAATGCCTTCACCTTTGAAGGAATTACCATTACCCCCATAGAGGTGTTTCATCATAAGTTGCCTGTATATGGCTTCCGGATCGGGGATTTTACCTATATAACCGATGCCAATTATATTTCTCCGGAAGAACTTCAGAAAGTTAAAGGGTCAAAAATTATTGTATTGAATTGTCTGCAAAAGGAGGAACACATTTCACATTTCAACCTAAATCAAGCCATTGAACTACTAACTGAACTCAAACCTGAAAAAGCCTACCTTACACACATCGGCCATAAAATGGGTCTTCATAAGGAGGTTTCTTCCCGTCACCTTCCGGAATTTATTGAACTGGCCTACGATGGGCTTAAATTGAAAGTAGAGTAAATCAGAAAACGACTACAATTTACCTCCAAAAGATAACCTGCTAATTATCATTTCTCTTTTTCCTAAAACGGAACAGGCGTTTCCGTGATTTCTTCTCCTCAAATATCAGGTTCTCTGCAAAATCTGTATACACATCTATGGCATCTTCGATGCTTTGTATTTCTATATACTCATTTACCGCATGAATGCTATTGAGGGCATCTTGTTCCACAAGTGCCGGGAACACCCCAAACACCGGTATTCCTTTAGCTCGGAAAAAATTATTATCCGTTGTAGCCGGAAAAATCATTTCTACAACCAAGGCATCCGGATAAGTTTCTGTGATGGCGGAAGAAAGATGGTTAAATAATTCCGGAGCATCCGTTTGAGGAACCGCTTCAATTTCATATAGCGTGCTGACTTCTATACGAGGGTCTTTTAAAGACCTTTTGATACCTCTTATAAATGCATTTGGGTTTGTTCCAGGCATCAAACGACAATCTAAGGTAGCCCTGATTTCCTGAATAACCTGATTATGTTCAGGGTCAGGAACATGGATATCCGTAAGGGTTATGGTGTTGGAAAAGAACGACAAGAGTTGAGGATCTCTTCTAATCTCCTTTTTCACCAGGGGCTTAAAACAGAAAAAAGTAAAATTTCTCTGAACAAATCCAGGTACGCCTTTTTCAAATTTCCCCATTTTTTTCAGGCCTTTGGTATTAATAGGGCTAAATTTTAATTCTGGTTCTTCCTTTAGAAGTCTTTGAAGGGCAAAGATCATTTCCTTGCCTGCGTACTGTCCAGGAGGCACGGAACCATGGCCGGAGGCCTTAAGATTCATGCTTAAGTTAAGGGTTAGTTTTGTCTTTTCAATGGTTGAAACACCAAACACGGGTTTATCAGGTTCACTACGCAAAAGCCCCAGCATTCCCCCACCGCCTTCACCAAGCATAACATAAGGGTTCAAGCGTTCAAGAAATCGTTCCGAAATTGGTTTTGCTCCTGTGTATCCATCGGTTTCTTCACCTGTTACAGGGAGCAAGGTCACATTAAATGGCAATTCCTGCGTTTCAGCCCATTCTTTAATGTTAATCATCGCATACAACTGCGCAACCGTCATACCCTTGCAATCAATTGCTCCCCTACCCCAAATTCTGCCATCTACAATAGCACCTGAATACGGAGGATATTTCCATGCACTGGTATCACCGGGAGGAACAACGTCTACATGACTGAAGAAAATGATGTTAGGCTTATTAGAATCCAAAGGATAAATGGATGCGGCAAAATTAAAAGCAGTATCCTCATCGATAAGAACTTCTGTAAAAAAACCTTTTTGTTTACAAAACTCCATCAGAAACTCTGCCGCTTCTTTTTCCTGAAGATGCTCAGAAGGAAACTGAATGTAATTACTTAGAAGTGTAGCATACTCAGGATGCTGCAATGTATCCTGCGCATAAGCTCCCTTTCCATCTATAAGGGTAAAATTAAAAAGTATAAGTAATATTAGTAGTCTTCCGTAAAATCGCTTCATCTATAAAAGAACGGATCCCCTCCACGTTAATTGTTAAAATGGTCTTTTTATGAAATTCTAAAATAACACATGGTTGCATTAAATAAAATATACAGCAAGATTTTATTTAAAGTAATTCTGGAATGTTGGTTACCAGGATACTGAAATTGAGTTATTGGTTAATAATTAATACTTCTCAGCCTTCGGCAGCTCTTAAACAGGGAGCCAGCCTGATCCAAAAGGAACAGTAATCTTGAAAAATTCATTTTACATATTATCAGCAGAAAAGGCTGGATCAAGCCTTCGTGCATCCGCTTTGGCGGATCATCGTGCTTTTCTTCGTGTTCTTTGTGCTATCCATAGGATGCCCTTACTGCGCATTAGCGCAACTCCGCGTGAAACTCTCAGTGGTTAAAAAAACTTCAAATTATCCCATCAACCTATTTCCCAATATCTCACAAAGCGAATATCCCATAAATTTTCCGTAGTTTTAAAGCTGGTTTTGTAACATATTATATTAATATTACTTTTATCTATCCAAACTAGATTTTTTTTTAGTTTAAAGTAACCGGAATATCTGTTTATGCGCCTTGAAGATGAAATAAAACAAAAATCCTTTAGTAGTGAAAAGGACAAAGCTATAATAAACCTGATTTATACCTTTAACCGGGTTGACTATCAATCGAAAAATTTCTTTAAGCAATATGGCCTGACACCCCAGCAGTACAACATTTTGAGAATACTAAGGGGACAACACCCGGAACCATGTACCATAAATTTATTAAAAGAGCGTATGCTGGATAAAATGTGTGATGCATCCAGAATGGTAGAACGCTTACGGTTAAAACAGCTTTTAAAAAGAAAAACCTGCACCAATGACCGTCGCTCGGTCGATATCATCATCACCCAGAAAGGCTTGGATCTTTTGGCAAGTATAGATCCGGAAGTTACGCAATTCAATGCTCAACTGATGTCCGGATTAAATGATAATGAAACCAAAATATTAAATACCTTGCTCGATAAAATGAGAACAAAATGATTAAAAAAATTCTGATATTACATATTGCCCTATTTTTTTCTTCACTTCTATGTAATGCTCAGCAGTCTCCAGATAAGCTCTTTGGCCAGCTCTTCCATGATGTTCAGATGGAAGAACTCTTTGAAGACTCAAAAACATTCGCCGATTGCATTCCCCGTGCAAAACCAAAAGAGATCGTAAAAGCCTACAAAAAAATTAAAAATAAGCCTTCCTTTACACTGGATAGTTTCATAAAGACATATTTTATTGTTCCCGAAGTACGGGAAGAGGTATATAAAGCAAATCCTGAATTAAGCATTAAGGAACACATTAACAAGCTTTGGGATGTACTGGAAAGAGATCCTGATACCATTCAGGGATCCTCCTTACTTGCATTACCTCATTCATACATTGTACCGGGAGGCAGGTTTCGTGAGATTTACTATTGGGATTCGTATTTCACCATGTTGGGCCTGGAAGTCGCAGGAAGGCATGATCTGATCATCTCCATGCTTGATAATTTTGCCCATATGATCGATACCTATGGACATATTCCCAACGGGAACAGAAGCTACTACCTTAGCCGCTCTCAGCCCCCATATTTCTGCCTGATGATCGAACTGGCAGCCAAAAATGACCCAAACCTTCTTATCAAATATTTACCCCAACTTGAAAAAGAATACTATTTCTGGATGAACGGGACAAATAAAATTAGAAAACCGGGAGACGCATACCGAAGGGTGGTAAAAATGCAAAACGGTGAAGTCTTAAACCGTTACTGGGATGACTCCCCCACTCCTCGACCGGAATCCTATAGAGAAGATATAGTTCTTGCAAAAAACTCCAACAGGGATCATAAAGAGGTTTACAGGAACGTACGGGCCGCTGCCGAATCAGGATGGGATTTTAGCAGCCGCTGGTTTGATGGAAAAACAATTGCATCAACCATTATTACGGATTTAATTCCTATAGACCTTAATTGCCTGTTGTATAAAATGGAGGTTATGCTGTCGGAAATGCATGAAGCTGGTGGAAATAAGAAGAAAAGCAATCTGTTTAAAAGCAAGGCGGCATCCAGAAAACAGGCTATGAATAAATACCTATTAGATAAAAACGCCGGTATATACCTGGATTACAATTTTAAAACGAATAAAACGACCGGTAAGCTCACCCTGGCTTCTGTATCGCCACTATATTTTAACATTGCCGACAGAGAAACAGCCGGAAATACTGCACGTTTGGTACGTGATAGCCTGTTTTTTGTAGGCGGCTTAAC
>JBKBXU010000216.1:0-8127 GCA_046313675.1 Cytophagaceae bacterium | reverse complement strand
AAAGGGTGCTCATCTATCGCATTTTCCACTTCCGCAGTGCCCATCCGGTGGCCTGAAACATTAATAACATCATCCACCCTACCGAGAATCCTGTAATAGCCTTCTTCGTCTCTCTTGCAGCCATCGCCGGTAAAATAGGTATTTTTATAACTGGAAAAATACGTAGTCCTGCACCTTTCATGATCTCCCCAGGTAGTACGGATAATGGACGGCCAGGGGAATTTTATGCATAAATTCCCTTCCACTCCATTACCTGTAAGCTCATTACCCTCACTATCAACCAACATTGGTTGTACTCCGGGTAAAGGCAGGGTAGCATAGGAAGGTTTCGTAGGTGTGATCCCAGCCAAAGGAGAAATTAGAATACCCCCTGTTTCAGTCTGCCACCATGTATCAACAATCGGACACCTGTTTTTTCCAATATGGTCATGATACCAATGCCAGGCTTCTTCATTAATAGGCTCTCCTACAGAGCCCAAAACTTTCAAAGAATCAAGTTTATAAGCATTAACATAATCCAATCCACTGGCCATCAATGACCTGATCGCCGTAGGAGCTGTATAAAAAATATTTACTTTGTATTTATCTATAACCTGCCAAAAACGGCCGGCATCAGGATAATTTGGAACACCTTCAAACATCAACGTCGTGGCTCCTGCCAGCAATGGCGCATACGTCAGATAGGTATGCCCTGTAATCCATCCAATGTCGGCAGTACACCAATAAACGTCTCCTTCCTCATATTGGAAAACATTTCTGAACGTATAATCTGAATACACCATGTATCCCCCACAAGAATGAACCACCCCCTTAGGTTTACCGGTTGATCCTGATGTATACAGTATAAATAATGGATCTTCCGAATCCATTTCCACTGCAATATTTTCCTCTGAAACTTTCGCAAGTTCTTCATGCCACCAAACATCCCTGCCTGACTTCATTTCAACCTCCTGGCCAGTTCGTTTCAATACAATAACTTTATCTACACATTCACATTCCACTACCGCCTCATCTACAATTTCTTTTATCCCTGTTTTTTTTGCTCCCCTGAACCCACCATCTGAAGTGAGTATTAATTTTGCCCCAGCATCATTAATTCTTTCAGACAAAGATTTTGCAGAGAATCCGGCAAAAACAACGGAATGAATAGCTCCGACTCGGGCACAGGCCAAAACAGCAATAGCCAGCTCAGGAACCATGGGCATATAAAGGCAGACCCTGTCCCCTTTTTGGATACCATTATTGATCAAAACATTGGCCAGCCTGCATACCCTGAAAAACAACTCCTTATAAGATAAAGTAACTCCTCTTTCTCCAGGCTCATTTGGCTCCCAGATAATAGCAGGCTTGTCTGCTTTAGTATGTAAATGCCGTTCAAGGCAATTTTCCGTAATATTTAATTTCCCGTTAACAAACCATTTTACATCTGGCTTTTTAAAATCCCAGGAAAGTACTTTATCCCATTTCCTTCGCCATAAAAATTCAGATGCTTTTTCTTCCCAAAAACCTTCGGGATTGCTTACACTGTAATCATACTCTATTTTGTACTCTTCAAAAGTTTTAATTCTATAGGCCATAAAAATAATATTCTATTTACAGGAGCTCTTAATTAAGAAGTCAGAAAAATTTAAATCCTATTATTGCGTTTACATTTATAAATTTAAAGGAATTAATAGCAAAAACCATTACTTCCTCCTTCTGTTCATAGCAAAATCATTTCTAAAATATTAATTTTCCTGAAATAATCAGACCCAATACCTGTGCGGATACGAATTTATCTAATTATATATCTATCATTTCTTTTCCTTCAGGTATATTCTGAACCTTTACACGTAGAACAAACCAACTATATTATAATTGATAGTATTGAAGTTACGGGAAATAAAAAAACACGTGAAAATATCATTCTTAGAGAGCTTGATATTACCCTTGGAGATACAATCTCGACTCAGGGATTAGCAAATCGGTTACTACGCAATCGTAACAGAATTTTTAATACCGGATTGTTCCTAGAGGTAGAAATCTATTTCCGGGGCAGGGAAGCAACGCATAAAAATCTTATTGTTGAGGTTAAAGAAAGATGGTACATCTATCCAATCCCAATCATAGAAATGGCAGACCGTAACTTTAATGAATGGTGGCAACAAAGAGATCGGGACCTAAGAAGGCTTAATTATGGAATAGATTTTAAAAAGAAGAACATGAGAGGCCGCAATGAAACCCTGCGACTGAAACTTCAGGGTGGGTTTGATCAAAAAGCTGAAATTTTCTACATGGTTCCGTACATCGACAGAAAGCAACGTACCGGACTAAATTTTCATGCTTCCTATATTACGAACACTCAAATAGCCTTTAAAACCGAAAACCACCAATTGGCTTTTTATGAGCATGACAGTCATGTAAAACGAAGATTTAACACCGGATTTATGCTCAACATCAGGAGGAAGTATTATGAATTTCACCGGATTAGTTTATCTTACCTGCACTCTTCTATAGGGGATACCGTAGCAATCCTAAATCCGGAATATTTTCTCAATGGCAATACCTCTCAGCAAATGTTTGCCTTAAGATATGCCTGGATTAACGATCGGCGTGATATTATGTATTATCCTCTAAAGGGGCAATTAATAGTATTCGAAGCAGAAAAATTAGGCCTCTGGGTATTTAACGATATTAATCAAATAAATTTCAGGGCTGAATATTCAAAATTTAGCTATTTGGGCCGTAACTGGTATATTTCGGGCACATTACGTCAGAAAATTTCTTTCCCTTCCGAGCAACCATATTTTAATGTTAGAGGTTTAGGATATTTTACAGATGTAGTAAGTGGATATGAGCTTTACGTTATTGATGGACAGCATTATTCTTTGGGAAAGCTAAATTTGAAGAAAAAAATATTTCAGATAGAAAAACAGATTGAGGCAATGCCGGGACAACAATTTAAATCGATTCCACTGGCACTTTACCTAAAGTTTCATACTGATGCAGGTTATGTTACCAACCCCATTCCTTACTGGGACAATCATAGGTTGGGAAACACTCTTCTTTGGGGAAATGGCATCGGACTAGATTTTGTAACATACTATGATACAGTTTTGCGTCTGGAATATTCTATAAACCGCATGATGGAACATGGTTTCTTTGTACATTTTAAAGCATCTATTTAAACAGTAATTACATTTTTCATATGCAACCCGGAGCAAAAGTCAGATTTTTAAGAGGAAAAGAAGAAGGAATTGTCAGAAGCATAAAAAACGGCAACATCGTGGAAGTCGAAATTGAAGATGGCTTTGTCATTCCGGTTTTAAAAAGTGAGTTGGTAGTTATTTCTGAAGATGAACATTCATCTTTTCAAACAAGAGAATCTATTAATGAAACTATTACTCCGGATAATGGAGGTATTTACATCGCTTACCTCCCCTTTAATGACAGGATTTTTCACCTGTACCTGATTAGTGAAATCGCTGAAGATGTTCTTTTTACAGTACATGAACAAGAAGGTGAAAAGTTTAAGGGAATCGGATCTGGCTCCTTAAAAATAAATTCCATTGTTAAGGTAGCCGACTGCGATATGGCCACATTCGACCATTGGAATCCGCTGGTGTTTCAAATGATATTTCTAAATCATCAGGAAAAAGAGTTAAAAAACCCTTTTATAAAAAAGCTCAATCCTAAAGCATCTGCATTTTATAAAAGCAAGAAAAAAATTCCGATAATAAATAAAGAAGGATATGTGTTCCGATTGGACGAACAAAAGGTCTTCATAGATGCCAATCAGTTAAAAGAAGCGCTCAATGAACATAAGGAATCAGAAAGAGTTCAATTGGAAATACTAGCACCTCCTTCTGAAATTGATCTTCATATTGAAAAATTAACAAACAGCTATGACGCTATGACCAGTGGTGAAAAACTGGAATTGCAACTTAAAATTTTTCAAGAAAATATCGAACGTGCAATAGCCTCTGGCATGAAAGAAATTGTCATAATACATGGAATCGGTAATGGTACATTAAAAAATAGCATAAGAAAGAATTTAAAAAACTATAATCAGGTAAAATCATTCTCCGATGCCAATCCGGGGAAATTCGGATACGGTGCAACACAAATAAAATTTAACTGAAACCTGTTGTTTTAAAATATTGTTAAAATAAGGCTATATTTATATGCGAATGCAGGTTGACTTATCGCTGTGTTTTCATTAAGAAAACAGAGAGGAAAGTCCGGGCAACACAGAGCGCCGTACTTCCTAACGGGAAGGCAGCCCGACAAGCTCGGGTTGACAGACAGTGCCACAGAAAATTACCGCCCCGATCCCGATTGCTATCGGGACGGGGTAAGGGTGAAAAAGTGAGGTAAGAGCTCACTCGTACCGATGCGAATCGGTATTGGGGTAAACCTTACGGGTTGAAAGACCAAATAAACCACACTTCTTCGTATGCGAAGAACAGGGCTGCTCGTCCTGATTTCCTATTAAATGGAATAGATGTGGAGGGTAGGTCGTT
This sequence comes from Cytophagaceae bacterium, assembly GCA_046313675.1. Lineage (GTDB taxonomy): Bacteria > Bacteroidota > Bacteroidia > Cytophagales > Cytophagaceae > JBKBXU01. Next base: position 3,625 of record JBKBXU010000216.1, on the reverse strand, counting down.
AGAGTCCCGGAGTGATCCGGAAACCAGATAAATGATAAGTACCCCGATAGCTATCGGGGGATACAGAACCCGGCTTATAGGCCTGCATTCGTTTTTTTTACTTAATCCTGCTTTTACTTTGGCAGCATTTTTGAATTAACCAAAATCGTTTTACAAATTTTTTTTATATGTCCAGAATATTAATTATTGATGACGAAAAAAGCATCCGAAGTACGCTAAAGGAAATACTAGAGTATGAAGGTTACAAAGTAGAAGAAGCCAAAGACGGGGAAGAAGGCTTTAGCATGATTAAAAAGAACGATTATGATGTTGTTCTATGTGATATCAAAATGCCTAACATGGATGGAATGGAAGTCCTGGAAAAAACATTAGAACTTGGAAAGGACCTTCAATTTATAATGATTTCCGCCCACGGAACCATAGAAACAGCCGTAGATGCAACCAAAAAAGGAGCCTACGACTTTCTTCAAAAACCACCAGATTTAAATCGTCTACTTTTAACAGTTAAGAATGCCCTTGATAAATCTTCACTTGTAACAGAAACTAAAACCCTTAAAAAGAAAATCACTAAAACCAGTGATATACTTGGACATTCTCCTGCCATCCTGGATGTACTAAAAACCATAGAAAAGGTAGCTCCTACCGACGCAAGGGTATTTATTACAGGTCCAAACGGATCAGGCAAAGAACTTGTGGCTCGTTGGCTTCATTATAAAAGTAACAGATCAAATGGCCCACTGGTAGAAGTCAACTGTGCGGCAATTCCCTCAGAGCTAATTGAAAGTGAATTATTCGGACATGAGAAAGGATCTTTTACCTCTGCCATTAAACAACGAATAGGGAAATTTGAACAGGCTACAGGTGGAACTTTATTTCTTGATGAAATTGGAGATATGAGCCTCTCAGCACAGGCAAAGGTTTTACGTGCCTTGCAAGAACATAAAATCACACGGGTTGGAGGCGATAAAGAGATAAAAGTGGATGTTCGTATAGTGGCAGCCACCAATAAGAACATTAAGGAAGAAATAAAAGAAAATCGTTTCAGGGAAGATTTATTTCACCGTCTTGGGGTAATTCTTATTCATGTACCACCTCTGAATGAAAGAAGAGAAGATATTCCTGAATTAATTGAGAAATTTCTAAACGACATTGCTGTAGAATATGGCAAACCTGTAAAGAAAATAGAAAAGGATGCCATAAAATACCTTCAGGAATTAAGCTGGCCCGGCAATATTCGTGAACTAAAAAATGTGATTGAAAGGCTCGTAATTATGAGCGACAATAACATCACATTGGCAGATGCCAAAGCTTACACTACATACAATAAATAGCATTTTAACACACCCCTGCAAACTCACAGGCAGGGGTGATTATGCCACCGAGGTTCTAGGCCTAAAATAACTCGTTATAGCTTTCACTACCCAGGTGTTGGGGAATAATTTACTAAAATAGGCCCCCAATGCATTACTGGTTCCAGGAACAATTTCTGCCACATTATCCAACATTCCTTCTATAGCCGTCTCAGCAACCTCTTCAGGAGACATCTTAACTTCTTTTGAATTTACAGGCAACCCTGCCAACCCTGCCCTGTCAAAGAAATCCGTCGCCGTAGGACCCGGACACAAGCATGAGGCATAAATATTATAATTTTTCAATTCAGTTCTGATGCCTAATGAAAAAGATTGTAGAAAAGATTGAGTAGCCGCATACACACTCATATAAGGAATAGCCTGGTAGCAGGCCGTACTCGCAACATTCAAAATATGAGCTTTCGTCTGCTCTTTTAACATTGGCATAAATTGGTAAGTCAATTGAACCGTTGCCGAGATATTCAAGTCAATTAACTTCATTTGCTCTTCCATAGGAAGATTTTCAAACTGCCCGTATGACCCTACTCCTGCATTGTTAATTAAAATATTTACCTCATAATCCAGAGCCTTGCACCAGTTGTACAAATCTGCAATTTTGCCAGACTCTGTAAGATCTGCTACAAAGGATTTCACGTCTACGGAATATTGTTCTGCTAATTCCAGCGCTAAATTTTCTAATCTTTCTCCGGATCGTGCTACCAAAATAATATTCATTTTCTTAGTTGCACAATACCTGGCCATTGCTTCTCCTATTCCTCTACTTGCACCGGTAATCAACGTATACTTCATCTCAATCCTCAAAAATTTAATCGTCCAACATCCCATTCAAGATCAGGCAAGTATATCAACCTTCCTGTATTTATAACTAAGGGTGAGGGTATATTGTTGTGAAATAATTGTCCGGTTCCTAAACCTTGTGGCATTTTCAAATCTAAGGTGGTGGAAAATTGTGCTATAGCATTTAATCCTATATTAGACTCAAGGGCAGAGGTAATCCACCATCCGATATTATGTCTTTCTGCAATGTCTATCCATTCTTTAGTGGCACCCATCCCTCCAAGCAAAGTAGGTTTTAGAATGATATAGTGGGGCTGAAGACTTTCAAGAAGCTCTTCTTTTTTTTCACTTGAATGAATTCCAATCAGCTCCTCATCAAAGGCAATAGGAACTGGTGACCTTTCAATTAAATCGCCCATTTCTTTACGCCGGCCTGGTTTTATAGGTTGCTCAATGGAATGCAAATCAAATTCAGCCAGTTTATTGAGTTTATCAAGTGCATCCTTGGCGGAAAAGGCTCCATTGGCATCTACCCGAATTTCAATCTCATCTCTGGAATATTCGAACCTGATTTTCCTCAGCATTTCACACTCTTTGGCAAAATCAAGAGCTCCAATCTTAATTTTTATGCATTTATACCCCTGAGAAATTTTTTCTTCAACTTGCCTGGACATAAACTCCTCATCCCCCATCCATACCAATCCGTTAATTTCAATTGATTGTTCTCCACGAAAAAAGGGGGTTTTAAAAATCATTCTCCTGCCACCGTTATCCAGGTCAGCTTTGGCTGTTTCCAGCGCAAACGCTATGGTAGGAAAACCATCCACATCAACTTCATCCGGATGTCGTCCTGAATTTATAAGATTTGATACCTCGACAATCTTTGTCTGAAAATCCGGTCTGTCATCTAAGCTTAATCCAATTAGTGGACTTGCCTCCCCTATTCCGAATATTGAAGCTTGCTTTTCATCAAAAAGTTTAATAAACCAGGAATCTTTGGTTCTGAGAACCCCACGGGAAGTTCCTGCATCAAACTTAAAATCGAGCGTATACTTAGAAAATGAACATCGAAAACTCATAATACAAAAACTAAAAACAGTTTGTTTTACCTCCATCAACCGGAAGGTTAATTCCATTTATATAGGCAGAAGCCGGAGAGGCAAGAAAAGAAACTGCATTTGCAATTTCCTCTGCTTCCGCAAATCTTCCGGCCGGAATCCGAGTCCACATTTCCTTTTCAATTTCTTCTACCGATTTATTCATTTTATTCGCTTTATTCTGAATTAATGACTCTAAACGCCTTGTCCGGGTATAGCCGGGCAGAACATTGTTAATGGTAATTCCATCTTTTCCCAACTCACCGGCAAGCGTTTTTGCCCATCCGGCGACTGCTGCCCTAATGGTATTTGATACTCCTAAACCTGGAATGGGTTCCTTCACAGAAGTCGATATTATATTGATTATCCTTCCAAATCCGT
>JBKBXU010000215.1:0-8140 GCA_046313675.1 Cytophagaceae bacterium | reverse complement strand
ACCTGATTGCCCACAATCAGCTTTTCCAGCAAATGTGGCAATTACAAAAGGAACATCATAGAGTACCGGTAAACGATGTTGATTTCGGTAATCAGTAAAATAGTAGATGGCCTAGACGCCACAGGCCATGGAGTCGGAGGTAGAAGTTTGCTGGTTGGCAGAACATCTCCGTGCTTGGTGGCCTCTTTTTAAGGAAGCCGTAAGCACAAGGGTTGTGGCCTATCCCCTACTTAAAACCACTTTAGGCAAAACTACCTTGCATTCATCTTTCACCTCTTTATCTTTCCAATGAACTATAAAGTTCACTTCAGCCTTTGTTAAACAGTAACCTTTTAGCTGCCATCGCTCCAGCTTTTCATTAAATGCTTTGGAAAACTTGACCACTACTGAACCTTTATGATGTAATTCATGGCCGGATATCTGCAGCTCATCACCTGCCTGTAAAACCTCTACCCTTCTTTGTATATACGAAAAATAACCCAAAACCACATCCTTATGTGATAAGTCCATAGCCAATTCTTCAGGAAGAGGATATTCCCTGGGATCTGAACCATATTCTATCCCAGACAGGTTTGAATAATATAAAAAATCCCCTTTATAGTGAGCAACAAGCTCTTTTTTAGCCCTTGTAAAGCCTACATACAGCCTCCTCACATCTTCATATTTTTTTATGTTCTGCTGATTAAGTAGCATATAAACAGTATCAAATTCCTTTCCCTTGGCTTTGTGAATGGTGGATATGTATATCAGTTCATTCTCAATACGAATAAAATCTTCCAGATTTGATTCCTGAAGGTACATTTTCCAGTCATTAAAATATTTCTTCTGATTGTGAACAGCTTCAAATTGCCTGATAAGGTTTATACATTCATTGAGCTTTGAGCTTCTTTGATACCGTGTTTTTAATTGTTCGAGAGAAAATCTCCAATAGCTTTCATCAACTACTGGCACATCTGATTTCTTTTGGAGCAATTCAGTAAAATATCTCAATTCCTGAAGATGGTATAGGTTAAAGCCTTCATTGCTCTGAATCAGTCTGGCAGGAATTCCTTGCTTTTTCAATAGTCCAAAAACTAAAGAGGACTCTTCATTGGTTTGGGTAAGCACGCAGGTAGAGCCTGTCAGGTCTGTTGTCAAAAGCTCGTTAACAAGTGGAAGAATTACATTACTCTTATGCTTGATTACTTTTACCCTCCCCGGTTCATCCTTGTTTACCGCTTGAACAGGGTAACTTTTAAGCCGGTGTGGTATTTGAGAAATCCATTGATTGGAAAAGTCGATGATGGCTTTACGGCTTCTATAGTTTTCAACTAAATCATATTTTACGGATTTTTCAAATTTCAGCAGCTGCTGCATATTGTCGGAACTGGCACCGCGGAACTCATAAATATTCTGGTCATCATCCCCCACAAGTATGATACGCATGCCCTCATTTTGCTCTGCTAAGGCTTTTACTAATTCAAACTCATCGCTTGTCATATCCTGTGCCTCGTCTACCACCAACATAGCTTTTGTAACCTGCGACTGCTCTGCCTCTCCTGAACGGATGCTTTCCACTGCTTTCCGAATAATGTTACCAGCCAAATCCAGGTTCCCGACTTTTCCAAGAACATCAAAACAAAAGGAATGAAAAGTTTTAATCTTAACAAAATTGGCCGCATTACCGATAAGCTCCTTCAGTCGTAATTTAAATTCTGTCGCGGCAGCCCTGGAAAAGGTAAGCATCAGCAATTGCTCATGTTTTATGTCTTCCATATAAAGAATGGAAGCCAGCTTGTGCACCAGTATCCTTGTTTTACCGCTGCCCGGGCCGGCAGCTACCACTATGTTCTGGCTTACATTATCATTTATTATCTTAAGCTGATCAGGTGAAAGCGTTCCGAATAGCTTCTGAAATTTATCTTTTGTCAGGGTTCTGTTTATTTCATTGGCCCGGCTCCCGGGAAAATATTTCCTTAAAAAGGAGCTATAGTTAAGATTAAAATAGTCGTCCGCAAATTGAAGCGCTTCCTTATAGTTACCGATCATCTTTTTGGCATATTCCCCCACAATATGCACTTGCTGAACCCTATTTTTATAGAATTCCTCCAGCTTTCGGTAATCCTCTTTTTTGTACTGAATTTTCGAATCCAGTTCTACCCTGCTTATGTTCAACTTGTTGTATAAGACAAAGAAGCCCCCGTCTATCTTTATAGCCTCAATTCTGGAGAGGTAAAAAAGCGTATCCTCTACATCTTTTAAACTACATTCAGCCTTAAACAAGCCCCCCTGATTTTCATAGGCATGCTTTAGCTCCACTACCGAAAAATCAACCAAAAGCTCATCTTTATCCTTCTTGACATCTTTTCCTAGATCCACTTTTTGGAATAAGTACTCCGTTAAAAATTTAGCCAATTGATGCTTCAAAAGGGTTTTTGCCTTTAACTCTTCCGTTGTAAGACAGGGAGCAATTGTCACGTGATCTTTAGACCTGGCGCTATACCTTCGCTTAATCAATCCCGTAACAGACCAAAGATTTAAAACTGTTTTCAACTTCTGAGGATTACAATCAAGACTTCCTTCACTTTGCACAGCTTCATTTAGCACTTTTACAGAATAATCCCTTTCTTCTTCCTCAATGTGCTGAAGCATTAGCGTCTCTATTTGCCGGAAGCTATCAAATATCTTTAAAGACCGGTTACCAGTTTCCGAGACTTTAATTCTGGTGCTTAGATCCTTGAAATCAGCAAGAATATTTTCTTCCTTAAGTAGGTTAACAATTTCGATAATCTCTTCCTTGACCACTCCAAGCGTGTCAGACAAATAATCTATCCTTGTTTCTGCCGGATCTTCAGGAGTGGATTTCCGGCTTTTACTTGAAAATAGTCTTTTGATAATCCTGACTGCCTTTTCCTTTTTTTTGTCATCCCTGAACCGCACAGAGGCATTGATGATGTCAATAGCTTCCTGAGCATTTTTACTTAGAATGCTATTGGCAAACACCCGGGGACTGTTTTGCCCCCTCTTTACATAACCTGCGTCTTCTAATGCCGCAATGGCTGAAGTCACCCTGGTTTCTATCTCTGAAATATTATCATCCCATCCTGCTTTTCTTGCTATTTCCAAGGCGGAATTAGACAAGGACTCCCGTGTTTTAGAAAGGTTCTTTATAGCCCTCCAAATTTGCTGTATTTCATTTTGGGTGATCTTTGTCTGATTCAAAAGTACAAAATGTTTGTTCAGGTCTTCATCACTAAAGAGCACATAACAGTCTGCTGAAATATTTTCATTTCTCCCTGCCCTTCCTGCCTCCTGCACATAGTTTTCTAGTGAATCGGAAATTTCGTAATGAACGACCATTCCCACATCTGACTTATCTACGCCCATACCAAAAGCAGAAGTGGCCACCATTACATTTACCTCCCCTTTCATAAAGGCTTCCTGGTTTTTCATTTTTACCTCCGCATCCATCTTTCCGTGGTAGCCGGTAGCATTGATCCCGTCTTTGCGTAAAGTTTCTGTCAACGCCTGCACCCTCCTGGTTCTTGATACATAAATGATGGTAGGGCAATCTTTTTGCTCCAGCAGGTTACGCAGTTTCGTATATTTTTCTTCTTCGGTGGGTTTGTTAAAAACCTTATAATGAAGGTTTGCCCTGGAAGACCTGCTGGCAAATACCTCAAGATCCAGATTAAGCTTTTCTTTGAAATAACTCCTGATATCTTCTATTACCTTTTGCTTGGCAGTAGCTGAAAAGCAGGAAACAGGAATTTTGTTTACCAGCTCTTTTTTCTCCTGAAGTTGTTTTAAAAACTCTCCTATATACAAATAATCCACTCTGAAGTCCTGTCCCCAGGCAGAAAAACAATGTGCCTCATCTATGACAAAACGTTCTATTGTCCTTGAAAGCAAAAGCCTGGTAATTGATGCGGACCGTAAAGATTCAGGGGAAATGTACAACAAAGAAGCCTTACCACTCTCCACCAGTTCATAATAGTGGCTTCTCTCTATGGGATCAAGCAAACCGTTTATGGTAGCCACATCGCTAATTCCTTTTTCCCTGAGGTTGTCCACCTGATCCTTCATCAGAGATTGCAGAGGGGAAATCACTACCGTTAGGCCTTTTGTATTTTCAGCCGCGATAAGGGCAGGCAATTGGAAGGTTATGGACTTTCCGCCACCTGTAGGAAATATGGCCAGTAAGGATTTGTTATCCAAAGCCGCTTCAACCGCTTTTTGCTGCAGGGGCTCCCCGTCATAGGCACGAAAACCGGAGAAGCCAAAAAAACGGCTTAACCCTTTAAAAGGATCAAAGGCTTCTTCGCAATAGTGACATGAATGGCAGGGCTTATTCCGTAATAGATAAAGAATATTTTCAATCTCAGGGTAGTTTTTAAGTATCCATTTAGGTGTTATCGAATATTTGTCATGGCAGTTTATGATTGCTAAAGCATAGGCAAGTGAAACGGGATGCTCTCCAATTAAGGATGCTAAATCGGCATTTTCACATATAGTACCCTTAAAATAATTTTTGATTAAGCCAGTTATGTTTTCTTTTAAATCAGAGATAAAATTCAGGTATAAAAAAAGTCCAGAAAACTCTTTTTGTTGGTACAGCAAGCGAAAGTAGATATTCTTTAAATGCTCAGGCAGGTTCTGGAAAGCATGAACTTCCGAGTAGAAGAGGTCTTTGGCCTTAATGGAATCATTTAAAGGGTTATTTCTGCCTTCTGGATCTAATTTATCATCCTTGACCAGCCTGTGGTAGGGATTTTTAGGGAAGAGCAAAGGAGACCAGTATAAGGTATCTATAAACTTTTTGTTGCTCAGATTCAGCCCGTTTTCCTTAAGAAAAGGCACATCATGATGAAGAATATTATGCCCACAAAGAAAATCGGCATTGGCAATAAAGTTTTCAAAAGAGCCTACAGATGTTCCATGAAACGATCCGTCTTTATCTGACCATACTGCTCCGATATCCGAGATTTTGGTCTTCCCGGAAATTTCCACATCAAAGAAAGCGATCGTCTTTGTAAACAAGAGGTTCTGATTGAGAATATGATACCTTGCAAAATAACAAATATAGACATGTATGGCAATAGATCAAGCTTGGGTTTTCAGGTTAAACTATCACAAAGTGAAAATATGATTTTCTTGCCTTTATATTTTGTGGATAATCTTTTAAAAAAGATTTTGTGTTTTACATCCTATCCTACGAAATTTATTCTATTATTTTCCCTTAATTTCTTTCCTCATGTTAGATGCCGTAAAAAATCAGATAAAGAAAATCAATACTGACATTTCAGGACAAACATTTATTGCTAAAGGAGAAGTCCTTTTAAAGGATGGAAATACGCAAATACTATGTGTAGGAGACAATGAAGCAGATGTATTACTTGTCAAAGATTTAAGCTCCTATGAAGTAACGATCAAAAAGGACCAGGAGGAAATCAACTACTATCTAAAAGGCAAAAAAATTGACTGGGATGAATTAGGTGTTGCTGCACTAATGACCCTTGAGGCAGAGCTGGAAAAACCCCTCACCCGCCCTTCGCTTGAAGGTAAATCCTATACCCATGAAGGCATGAAGAGAAGGGCACTTAAGGAAAGACAGGAGAAGGCCGCAAAAGCAGATTATAAAATCACTTTCGCCGATAATATTTATGGAGAACATACCTTGATAAATGACAAAGGTGCAAAGTATAAAGTAACTCTGCGGGATTTTAAAAACGAAACCGGTTATATAGACAACCCCGATTGGAAAACCAATAAACTGGGGACGACCAAGCATATTATGTTTGTCTTTTCTAAACTAAAATCAGACCCTAAGCTTTATAAAAAACTTAGTAAAACCTACCCTTTCGTCGAAGTTTATACAGACCCCTTAAACGATTACCGTATTACCTGGCATTACCCCCACCCATTAGAGGAAAAAGCACAAACTTTGATAGAAAAGCACTTTGGAAACAAAAAATATATTGATGAAAATAATGCCAAAGACTTTCTTCCTTTCCTGAAGGAAGCTATTGATTTTCCGGAAATAAAAATCAGGCCGGAAGTAGAAGAAAAAGTGCAAAAAGCCTGGGACAATGAAATCCTTCAAAAACTAAAAAATGACGTTCCATTAGATTTTTCATGTCTAAAAGTTAAGCTCTTCCCATATCAGGAAGAAGGAATCAAGTTTGCCACCTTCCGCTCCGGAGCCATACTTGCTGACGAAATGGGACTGGGAAAAACCGTGCAGGCAGTTGGAACGGCTGTACTAAAAAAGAAAATCTTCAACTTCAAAAGGACACTTATTATTTGTCCGGCTTCATTAAAGAGTCAATGGACAAATGAAATAAATAAATTCTGTAGTGAAGAAGCGCAGATTGCAGAAGGTACACCCACCGAAAGAGAGGCAATCTACAATAGCAGTAAGGCATTCTTTATAATTATCAATTACGAAACCGTTCTGCGTGATTTCAAGGTTATCAACAAAATGAACCCTGATTTTATCATACTGGATGAAGCTCAAAAGATCAAAAACTTTACGACACTTACCGCACAAAGCATTAAACTGCTTAAAAAGAAACATTCTTTAGTATTGACAGGCACACCTATGGAAAACCGCCTGACAGATTTATATTCCATAGTTCATTTTACAGATCCTGACTTTCTGACGCCTTTATGGGAGTTTTCCCACAAGTATTGTTATTTTGACTCTTCCAATAAGAACAAAATCACAGGATACTTCAATCTACAGGATCTAAATGAGAGGCTAAAGCCTATTTTGCTAAGAAGAGAAAAGAGAAATGTACTCAAAGACTTACCTTCTATAACGGAAATAAATGTACCTGTTCCTATGCACATGGAGCAGCAAATGCACCATGCAAACTGTGCCAAAGGGATTGCTGCTATTTTACGAAAAAAATACATATCACCATTTGACCAGCAAAGACTCATGTTGCTGCTCAATAATATGAGAATGGTTTGCGACTCCACGTTCCTGGTAGACAAGGAAACCTTTATTTCTCCTAAACTAAATGAACTAAAAGAGATCCTCACTGAAAAGCTGCAAATACAAAAAAAAGACAGCAAAGTTATAATCTTCTCCGAATGGGTAACCATGCTGAACCTTATAGAAAAAGTCCTTCAGGAATGCCAGATAGGTTATACTACGCTGAGTGGAAAAGTAGCAGTAAAAGACAGGAATGCACTGGTTAAAAAATTTGAGAGCGATCCAAAATGTAAGGTATTTTTATCTAGCGAGGCGGGAGGGGCAGGTTTAAACCTTCAGGTGGCCGATACGGTAATCAATTTTGAGTTGCCATGGAACCCGGCAAAGAAAAACCAACGCCTGGGCAGGATAGACCGCCTGGGACAGAGAAGCAAAAAGCTGACAATCATTAATTTTATTACCAGGCACTCTATAGAAGAAAACATTGCTTCAGGAATATCCCTAAAACAAAACCTTTTTGAAGGGGTATTGAATACCGGTAGCCAATTGAATGAAGTTGACTTTTCGGCTTCAGGAAAAGCCCAGTTCCTTCAGGAACTGGAACATATCATGCAAAACTATACTTCAGACCTGTTCCAAAACGATGAGCCGGAAGAGGATAAAACCCTTGAAGAACAGGAAGACACCTACAACAAACTGGACGAAAGCGAATCAGAAGCCTCGGAAAGCCCCAGGGAAGCTGCCGACACCACCTCTCCTTCCGGTAATCCGGAGCAGCAATTTGCCGAAATGGAAAAGGTAATGAACAATGGCATGCAGTTCCTATCCGGTCTATTTAAAATGGCAACCGGGAAGGATATAGGCATGGAAGACCAAAAAGTTGAAATCAATAAAGAAACCGGAGAAGTAACAATGAAGTTTAAAATGCCAAAGATGTAAAACGATGACCATAACAAAGCCTACATTCCTTCTATTACTTTTCTTTTCTTCGCAGAGGGAATGACGTTCTTTTTTTGAATATTTTATTCTACTGTTGAGAGTAATATTTTCCTGTTTCCAATGAAAAAATTCTTACGTAGTTGATGGTGCATCAAGTACTTTAATAGCCGGACAACAGGCTTAATTTAGAGGTTTAAGCTGCGGTGTCGCTAAGGGCAGCGCCAGCCCTCCCGATAGCTATCGGGACAGGGCTGGCGCAATGCCTTGCGGGGAGGACGTCCC
>JBKBXU010000214.1:0-8181 GCA_046313675.1 Cytophagaceae bacterium | reverse complement strand
GGTCTCCGTTCGGAACATCGCCCGGATCAATAAATATCTCAATATTGCGGATACCTGTAACACCAACGGCTGCACTGTGATCGAAATAGATCCTCTCCCATTGATTGGTTTTGGTAGTTCTTACCTTAACACTAGAGCGGGAAGGATATGTGGTGGTATTAGCCACATCTGCATTCGTCTTAAGATTCATCATCACAGGAATTCCCGCCGCAGGTGAATATACCAACATACTGATGTTGTTCTTTGCAGCAGTCAGCGTAACAAAATTATTGGTACCGCAGAGTTCATATCTGACTCCGCTATAGGTTCCCGTTGCCGGCCTTACAAATCTTGCGACCGAGTAGCTAGAGTTCGCATCATTAACGTGTGGATTTGCAAGAGAAGACGTCCAGGCTGGGTTGACATAACTAAGGGTAGTGTTGCCGAAATTGGCATCCCAATCCTGAAAAACTTCATTTGTAGTTATAGCGGTAGCACATGCCACAAACTGAGCGCTCAGATTGACAACGTGGGCCGGCCTGGTAACGTCATCGGTATTTACAGTAAAGCTTCCTGTAACAGTTGCTGCCGCAGCGGAAGTAGCACGAACCCAAACGTAACCGGTTGCTCCTACCGCTACGGAAGTAGGTATAGGAGTAATGATAGAATAAGCTGCACCGGTAGCCGTGATACTTGAAATATTTAAAGGAGCATCTCCTGTATTCCTAATCTCAAACCTTTGTGTATTAGGAGACCCTGTACTTGCTGCTCCCATAGCAAAGGTAGAGTTATGAGCTATGGTAGTGCCATTTTTCTGTACAACAATCCTCGGAGCCGTTGCTGAAACCGTACCGGTACCTGTCAGGACAATGGTATAGGGATTCTCATCCGGATCGTTGCTCGCTATGGATATTGTAGCAGTTTTCAAACCAGTAGAACCCGGCGTAAAAGTAATCACAAAAGTTGTGGAAACATTGCTCGCCAGTGATGCAGGTACACTGGTCTGATTAATAGAGAATAAAGCTGCATTGGTTCCTGAAATAGCAATTCTGGGAGAGCCTGTTAAATTTAAAGTCTGAGCTCCGAGGTTTTCAATAGTAAACGTAACCTGCTTATTACCTGATTGAATTACATTCTGAAAGTCATAAGTAGTTCCAGTATTCACATTTACACTGCCAACACGAACATTGATATCCTGCTGAGAGGTAGTTCCTACTTTCCAGAAGTTTCCGGACATCATAAAAAGAGACATTGCCCTTAATGTGTTACCAAAATAACCTGATGGATAGTTAGCTTGCACAGGATCCACAATTTGAACTGTACGCGTGTACATTTCATTCATAAACGCTTGGTTCGCCGTAGTTGTACCTACAACAGCCAGAGCATAGGTGGAAACAAAGGTAGCATTGTGAGCTCCTCCACCGGAACCATTCTGATTAACGGGGCCACGTACATTATTAGCGCCTTGTGTTTTTAAATAGTTGGTCATGCGATCACAAAGTGTTCTGGCACTGTTAGCATTATTCCAAATCACATCCTGCGCCATCCTCCAGGGAAAACGGCAGGCATCGTAGCCATAACCATCAAAACCTCCGTTGCAAGTATTTCTGATACCGTTAACATCACTCCAGTCACTTACCAAGCCGGTAGTAGCATGGGCATTGTTATTAATTAAAGCGTATCCTCCGTTCACAGCATTGTTCCAGAAACTGGCTTGTCCAGGGACATGGTCAGCAAAAGCCCGGTAATAAGCCGGAGACTGATAACTCGGGTTACGGCATGTACTGTTAGGATCCCAACCATCCCCGTTTTTGGCTTGTCCACGTGCGTGATCCATTTCAAAATCGCGAATTTTAGTTATTAAAGTAGTAGCCTCAACAGCATAATCATAAGGAGTATTTATTGTAGGCCATTGATTTTCTGCCAACAAAAGAGCCATGGAGGCATCCAGTTCAGCATCCGTTGCACCATTTGCTCCACTAACTCCACTACAACCGTTGATACGCCAATGCATTATACCATTGCCATTAGAATTGGCCTTGTAGTATGCCCAAAGTCCATCAAATAAAGCTTTATCGGCGGCATAAACTGCCAGCAACATTCCATAAGCAATACCTTCTGAAACCGTCCTGTTAGGATCATCAAATTTTACCCTGAATTGCCCATTTGGACAAGCAACTACATAATTGTTTTTCCAGAAATTATAGGCATTCGCTGCATCCTGCGATTTCCCAAAAGCTCCTGTAGTAGGAAGGTTGGTTGGCAAAAGGCCATTTCCATAGCCTGGATTTGAACCAAACGGCACCCTTGCCCCAACAGGAGTGTTTATTTGAGCCTTGAGAGTAAAAGGCACAAGCAATAGAAAAAAGAATAATCTGATTATTGATTTTCTGTAGTAAAAGTTAATGTGCATAGCTTTTTAAACTGAGTTTATAATTTCAAATACTTAAAAATTGAACTTTAAGAAGAAAAATATTAATTTTGATGTATATCAATTAAATTTTTTCTTGTAAATGTAATTTTAAGTTTTTGAATTATTTGTGGAATATCACATTAAAAATCTTACAAAATAAACGACACATAAATATTTAAACATTTAATAACCAATATGTTAAATATTCAAATTTTGCAATTTCATATTAATATCTTACTTTTAACCTTTCCATAAATAATTAAACCCCTTATTAACTATGTTAAAGAATGTTACAATACTATCTATTGGGATCCTAACAGCCGGCTTTACCCTTACTTCGTGTGATTCTGATTCGGATCAGAAAATAGAAAATGAGCTCAAATCTGAAGTAACTGTCGTAGCTTCCGGTTCTGAACCAGCCCAAAGCCAGAAAGAGGAAGAAATAAGTGCCGTATGCGTTTGGGACAAACTTTCTGTGCGTGCAGAAGCCGGGGGCGATGGGAAATGGCTAACCTCTTTGAATTCCGGAGAGAAAGTTACTTTTCTGAACGAAAAGCAATCAGGCAAAGAAGGTGGTAAAGACAGAGAATACATAAAAGTAAGGCTATTGGATGGCAAAGAAGGATGGGTAAGAGAGGATCTGGTTATTGTTGATGGCAAAGGAGGCGTAATCACCCGTGATGCAGATATTTACAGCAGGCCAGACTTGTTGACCAAAACAAATCGTAACTTTGCGCAATTCGACATTATAGCGGTAAAGTCAGATAAAGACGGATGGATGGAAGTGGTTGGAAAACGTAAAGACGGAACCTGGATCGAAGAAGGGTACATCAAACCCGGAGCTGTTTCTTTTAAAGATGTGGATATTGCCGTTGCAAAGTTTGCAAGTATTGCTTTGGCAAATAAAGATAAAAACAAGAAAATTGCCGCCATCAGAGAAATAACTGACAATGCCGATTTGAGAGAATCAACCTTCCGAAACCAACTTCTCTCAACCCTTGATGAACTGGAAATGGATTACGACAGCATTGGCCTGGAAGCTGATGAGGACCTGGATTTTTAATTTAACATAAAACATCTAACAAAGACAGCCCGGAGAACTTCTTCGGGCTATTTTATTAAAACTCTTACTATTTCATCGTGACCAGCGTCACTCCCGCCCCGCCCCTGTCGGCATGCTCATCTTCTAAAGCATGTACCTGAGAATACATTTTTAACCGTTCACGTACAAGGTTCCTTAGAATACCATCACCTTTACCATGAATTATACGCAAATCCTTTGCTCCGAACAGGATGGCAGAATCAATAAAAACATCTACCTCAGCCAGCGCCTCTTCTCCCCTACGGCCGCGCAGGTCAAGACTGGAAGAAAAAGCTGCACGTTTTTTATCCACCTCGACAAAAGAGCTTCCCCCTCGTTTATCCTCCCCATGATGCTCCCTGTATTCCTTCCTGGAAATTTTCTCAAGCCTGCTTAGCTTCACATGGGATTTAAGTTCCCCTATGGCAATTTCAACATTCTTACCTTTTATGAATAGCACCTTTCCGGTAGCACCACTATCCTTCACTCGCACATAACTCCCTTCGGAAATCTCCCCCTCTTCAACCTCATAAACTGTAGGTTCCGGAGCAAGTTCCTGAACCTCCATTTCACGTTCAAAAGTTTTCAAATCTTCCCTTAACATCCTGGTAAGCTCCTTGTCTGCCTTTGATTCTTTTATATTCCGTATAGTTTCTTCTATCCGGCGATTTGCCTCTTTCAAAAGTTCTTTAGCCTCCGTTTTGGCTTTATTAACAAGCACTTTTTTATTCTTATCCAGCTCTTCTTTAAGAACGGTATATTCTGACAGCATCTTTTGAAGTTGCTTTTCTTTATCTCGTATTGCCCGGTTATTATCAATCAGCTTACCCTTTTCCTTTTCCATATCCCTGATCATTCGGTCAAAATCAATTTGGTTTTTACCGGCTTTTTCTCTGGCAGCGGCAATTACATCGTGAGGCAACCCGGTTTTATAAGCGATCTCTATGGCATAGGAACTTCCGGGCCTCCCTATCTCCAGTTCGTACAACGGCTCCAGCTTCTGCAAATCATACCGCATAGAACCGTTAACCAGGCCTTCATGGGTGCCGGCCAGCAATTTTAAATTTGCATAATGGGTGGTAATCACTCCCCAGGTTTGATTTTTATTGAGTTGCTCCAAAATAGCCTCCGCTATGGCTCCTCCTACCTGCGGTTCCGTACCGGTACCAAATTCATCAATGAGCAACAAAGTCTGCTTTCCGGAAAACTTTAAAAAGTACTTCATATTCTTTAAATGCGAACTGTAGGTACTTAAGTCATTTTCAATGGATTGCTCATCTCCTATATCTATAAACAGGTCTTGATATATCCCCATGGAAGAGGATTCATCCATGGAAACCAGGAGTCCACACTGAAGCATATATTGTACAAGGCCAACTGTTTTAAGGCTAACAGATTTGCCGCCGGCATTAGGCCCGGAAATGATCAATATCCGTTCCTTTCCGCTCAGTTCAATAGACAAAGGAGTAATGCTCTTTTGCTGCTTTTTTAGAGATAGCTCCAACAAGGGATGTCTGGCATTCTTCCATTTCAACATCGGGTTCTTGTCCACATATGGAAGGCTCGCATTAAACTTAATTGCCAGATAAGCTTTAGCCCGGATAAAATCTATTAAACCCATAAACTGAGCAGCCCTCCGGAGTTCCGGTAAATAGGGACGAATGACAGAGGCAAGTTGCCTTAATATCCTTATCACTTCCCTCCGTTCGCGATACTCAAGATCCTTGATATTATTATTTATTTCCAACACCTCGGCAGGTTCAATAAAAACAGTTTGTCCCGTTGCCGATTCATCATGAATAAACCCTTTTAGTTTTCTTTTATGCTCTGCTGCCACAGGAATAACCATACGTCCATTTCTTATGGTGGCAGAGACTCCTTCATCGGTATACCCTTCCCGCTGTGCCAACCTCAACAAACGATCCATCTCTTTGCGAATGCGCATCTGTTCCCGAATCAACTCCTTCCTGATCTCTGAGAGCTCCGGAGAGGCATTATCTTTAACCTGTCCGCGCTCATCCAATATCCTGCTGATCTCTTTTGACACAAGTCTGTCGACAAAAACATCCTGAGTAAGGGCTTTGAGGGACGTATAAGCATGTTCATCCGATTTATCAAAAAACACCAGAATGGAATCAAGGGTTGTAAGAAAGGCAAGCATATCCAGAAACTCTTCCCCTTCCAGAAAAGCACCTTCTGGACGAATTTTCTCTATTAAGGGATATACATCTATAAATCCGGAAGAAGGAAAAGTATGCTGTTGCTCGATAATGGATTTAAATTCTCCTGCCTGAGAAAGCAATACCATAAGATAGGTATGATCGTGGGAAAATTTTATTTTCTGAACAAACATTCTGCCGGGCTCACTCAAACATAATTCTGAAAGCATTTGCCTGACCTGGTCAAACCCCAGCTTATGCTCCAAAGTATCCGGATATAACATACTTCTTGAAGTGTCTTATTATTTTATATAATCCCTGGCTTCCCAAAGGTTCAAGGTGTCAACAATTTGAGCATAAATCCTGTCCATGTGATGAATGTTGCGCAGATAAAAAGCATAGCTTTTTTCAAAATGGTCCCGATCAACTTCATGGTCAGCAAAAGCCTTTTCTTCAAGCTCCCGGTAAATAGCTTTAGCAGAATCTGATGGAAGGTTCTGAGCATTAACCAGGGCTTCGTAGGCATGAATCTGAGCAAGCACCTCTACCATTTTAGGTTCCGGCAAAATATCAAAATCAGGCTCCTCGGGACTTGAACACCCAACGAGCAGAAAAACAAAAAACAAATAGAATATTTTTTTCATCAATGGCGTCTCGGAATAATTTTGCTATTTTAAACTTAAATTTTAATACCTGCAACCCGTTATATACATTAGAATGTGTATCAGGCATTAAAAGTTCGGCATACAGCACATGAATGAGATATTAAAGAAAGTCAAAAAAATAGAATTACAGATAAGAAAGGCCATAAATAATAAAATGCATGGCAATTTTCATTCAATTTTTAAGGGTTCCGGATTGGAATTTGCCGATGTGCGTTCATATCAATACGGAGACGATGTGCGCAGTATCGACTGGAATGTTAGCGCTAAAGGCCATGGCACCTTCATTAAAACCTTTAAAGAAGAAAAAGATCAGAATGTTTTTCTTATTCTGGATGTTAGCGCTTCACAGAACATAGGAGTTACAGGAAAAAATAAACTTCAGACAGCAAAGGAAATATGCGCTATTATGGCTTTTGCAGCATCTAAGGAAAACTCCCACACCGGGGTAATATGCTACAGTGACAAGAAAGAATTATTTATCAGGCCTGACAAAGGAATAAAACATACCTATAATCTCGCATTGAATATTCTAAAACTTCAGCCTTCCTCCAGTGGCACCCGAATTGGAGAAGTTATAAGGGAAACACTTTCCATTTTAAAAAGAAAAAGCATCGTAATTCTTATATCTGATTTCATAGATGAAGGTTATGAAAAGAACCTGAAGGCCCTTGCCGGAAAACATGACTTGGTAATTATCCATTTGTCAGATACCATTGAAAGAAACTTTCCTAAATTAGGGATAATACCTTTCTTTGATGTAGAAAGCAAGAAAACCATTTGGGTAAATTCATCTTCCAGACGTTTTAGAAACCAACTTAACAATTGGTTTGTTTCCAGCCATAAGAACATGGAAAAACTTAGCAGGGAATATGGATTTAATTATACACAAATAGCGGCTGGTGAAGATTATACCGGAAAACTTATAGAACTTTTTAAAATCAGGAGGAATAAACGAAGTGTGGCCTAAGATAGTTATATTCCTGTTTTTCAACCTATTTATGGCTGTTTGCACACAGGCTCAGGATCTAAGACCCATAGGTTCTTTTAGCGGAGATTCTATTAAAGTGGGACAACAAATAAGCTATTCCCTCTCTTTTCGACATTCAAAACAAGCCCAGGTTATTTTTCCTGATACCACCTTTGACTTCTACCCATTTGAACTTATCTCAAAATCTTATTTCCCAACCATTACCAGCGAAGAAATAAGCCATGACAGCTCAGTCTATCTTCTCAGAACCTTTGAAACCTCTCCGGCAATTTCTTACACCCTGCCTGTATTCATCCTCAGCGGCAAAGACAGCATAAGTATTTTTTCAAATCCGGACACGGTATACCTTAAGCAATACATTAGCGAAATACCAAAAGATATAACACTTAAGGAAAATATCCATATCATCCCACTTAAGAAGCGTGTAAACGTTCCCTTTATTCTTTCCGGCCTGTTTATAGTCTTTACCATAGGGTTTATTACTTTCATGCTCTTCCGAAAGAAGATCACGCGAAAGTATAATATTTATATTCTGCGAAAGACCCATAATTCATTTTTACAAAGCTACGAGCAGCTTGAGAAAGAGTTTATGAAAACGCTGGATATACGTTTACTGGAAAAATGTCTTCACCAATGGAAAGTATACATTGCTAAGCTGGAGCACAAGCCTATAAACACCTATACCACCACAGAACTCATAAAATTATATGACCACGAAAAGCTTAGCCATAGTCTGCAGTTGATAGACAAAACTATTTATGGCGGGCAACATTTTAAGAAAACAGAAGACCCGCTTCGAACGCTGAAAAAATTCAGTAACAAAAAATATATGTCAATCAAAAGTGAGATGATCAAGAGCTAGTATGAGTTTCAGAGATATATTTTCAGTCGAATTT
>JBKBXU010000213.1:0-8208 GCA_046313675.1 Cytophagaceae bacterium | reverse complement strand
GCTGTTTTGAGGTTTGACTTTACAGGACTCGGACAAAGTGAAGGTGAGTTTTCAGAAACCGGTCTTTCCCATAATGTAGAGGATATAATAAGTGCAGCAGAATTTTTAAAGAACAACTATGAAGCTCCGGAACTATTAGTCGGTCATTCTTTTGGCGGAACGGCTGTGTTAATGGCAGCATCAAAGCTTGATAACGTAAAGGCCGTTGTTACTGTTAATGCACCTTTTAACCCAAAGCATGTAACGCATCTTTTTAAAAACAAAATTGAAGAAATCAGAAAACAAGGAAAGGCAGAGGTAAATATAGGTGGAAGAACATTTTATCTGAAAGAAAATTTTTTAGATGAATTGAATAATACAGACTTAATCAGTACTGTCAAGAAGTTCAATAAAGCCCTGCTTGTTATGCACTCTCCACAAGATACCATAGTCGGAATAGATGAAGCTGCGGATCTCTATAAATCAGCCATGCATCCCAAAAGCTTTATGTCTCTGGATGGAATGGATCATCTGATTTCGGAGGAATCAGATAGCCTCTATATAGGTAGTATGATAGGTGCCTGGGTAAAGAAATATGTATCTTTACCGGTTGAAGAACCTATAGAATCTGAAAGAGGAGTACTTACAAGAACAGGTGCTAATAGTTTTACCACAGAAATCAAGACTGGTAGGCATTTTATGATTGCTGATGAACCTGAAGATTTTGAAGGGAAAAACCTGGGTCCCACTCCTTATGATTTTCTTCTTTCCAGTCTGGGAGCTTGTACAGGAATGACCTTGCACATGTATGCCAAAAGGAAAAAATGGCCTCTGGAAAATGTCTTCATTTACCTGGAACATGGGAAAATCCATGCTGAAGATTGTGAGGAAAAAGAAGGAAAGAAAAATATGATAGACCATATTTCCGTGAAAATTACTTTAGAAGGTGATTTAGGCCAGGAACAGAAAGATAAACTATTGGAAATAGCCAACAAATGTCCTGTTCATCAGACTTTACATTCCGAAGTCAGCATTGATATGTTTTTAGAAAAGGATTAAAAAAGCCACAAGTTGTATTATTAGTAGCTATAAAAATAACCCTCTGTTGGTAACACGTAGCTATCCTTAGAACTCCGCAGGGTTTTAATAAAAGAGAGTCTCTGACTCGGTTATAAGGGATCGATCCACCGGAGACCAAGTCTCCTTTTTATAATTAAATCCGTAGAGTTCTGAAAGGCTCTACGGATAGTGGAGGTTATAGCAGTTCCATGGAAATCTACAGGTTAAAAATTCGAATCGTTTATACTTAAAGTATGAGTTGAATTAGTTAAAAGTTTTAATCATGATTAAAACTTTTTATATTTGCATAAAAGTTTTAATCATGATTATAGAAAATGTATTTCCAAGAGATCGATACCTAAAGGCTGTTAAGCCTTATATGCATCAACAACTGATAAAAGTTTTTACAGGACAAAGGCGTGTGGGTAAAAGTTATTTGATGTTTCAAATCATTAACCTAATAAAAATAGAAACAGCCAAAGCCAATATAATATATATCAATAAGGAGGATTTGAAATTTGATTTCATCAAAAATTATATGGATTTACAAACATATGTACTGAATCAAAAAAAGGAATCCGTGCAAAATTATGTATTCATTGATGAAATTCAGGATATCGTTGGTTTTGAGAAAGCGTTGCGCTCGTTGCTGTTGGACGAAAATTTAGACATTTATTGTACCGGCTCTAATGCAAATTTATTGTCTGGTGAATTGGCAAATTTATTAAGTGGCAGATATGTTGAAATAAATGTTCATAGTCTTAGCTACCTAGAGTTTTTGCAGTTCCATGATTTAAGAAATGATGAAGATTCCATAAAGAAATATCTTAAATATGGAGGCTTGCCTTATTTAATTCATTTGCCTTTACAAGATGAGGTGGTTTTTGATTACCTTAAAAATATTTATACTACCATTATTTACAGAGACATCATTGAAAGATATGCCCTAAGAAATGTTAAGTTTTTGGAGCAACTTACATTATTTTTAGCAGGAAATATCGGCAGTTTGTTTTCGGCAAAAAAAATCAGTGATTTCTTAAAATCCCAACAAATAAAAATTGCTCCCAATCAGGTAATAAACTACATTAAGTATTTAAAAAATGCATTTATTGTTTATGAAGTACCCAGGTATGACGTTTTGGGTAAAAGGGTATTTGAAGTTGGTGATAAATATTATTTCGAAAACTTAGGTATAAGGAATGCTTTATGGGGCTATCGTCTGGAGGATCAAGGCAAGATTTTGGAGAATGCGGTCTTCAATCATTTGGTTTTTTTGTCGTATCAGGTTAAAGTAGGGGTGCTTGATAAAGAGGAGGTGGATTTTGTAGCTGAAAAGGCTGGCGAAGTCTTGTATATACAGGTTGCGTTAAGGTTGGATGAAGAAAAAACGATAGAGAGAGAATTTGGGAACTTGCTTAAAATCCAAGATAATTACCCAAAGCTTGTAGTAACAAGAAATGGTTTTAATGGCAATACCTACAAAGGAATTCCGGTTATTAGCATACAGGATTTTTTACTTCGGGATGAATAATTGTCAGATGTTTCCGTTTCCACCACAATCCTAAGGCAATTCGATCCCGTCACCTGAGCAATGTTTTCGATGTTGTTATTTGGTTGGGCAATATAACAGGCCAGGGACACATTGATGCCTTTTATAATAAAAGTGGTTCCGTCCGCATCGATCAGTTCTGTACCCGAAATGCTAAATCCTTACCCAAAGCAAAAGGCGTAGTTCAGCAGAATGCCAATAGTACAAAGTAGTTTTTAATCATAATAAGCATATCTATCCTTAGAATTTCGCAGGGTTTCTAAGGATTTTTTAATAAAAGAGAGTCTCTGACTCGGTTTTAAAAGATCGTCCCACCGGAGACCAAGTTTCCTTTTTATAATAAATCCGTAGAGCCTTTCAGAACTCTACGGATAGTGACCTTTTTATAATAGATCCGTTAAGCCTTTCAAAATTCTAAGTGAAGCCTTCATGTATATATGGCTCTTAAATAAGTTATTAAAAATTAACTGTCAAAACAATTTTCAGGAGTTGAATGTATTAAGTAAATCCGACCTGATTTCATATATTAAAATTACAACCATTGAGTGACCACAAACTTGTAGACAAAAATTTTGATTCCGAGTTTTGCGGAAACATTCCCATATCCACCATTAATTCAGTACAATCCTATGGATTTCTACTTGTAATGGATATGTCTTTCAATATTATCCAGGTAAGTGAAAACGTAGAGGAGTACCTATTCCTTTCTAAAGACCGTTTGTTAAATAGCAATATTTCAGATTTTATCCTTGAGGAAAATTTTACTCTTATAAAAAGAAAGGTACTGGAGAAGGTTAAAAGTACGCTCCCGATCTATATAAATTTTCAGGTTGAAAGTCATACAAGAAACTTCCTGTCATTAATCCATTTGAAGGAAAATCAAATTCTGATAGAAAGTGAACCTTATGAAAAGGATGAAATACAATTTTCGGAAATTAATTACGAAATCAAGAATATTGCAGGGCTGCTCAGGAATGCTAAAAACGCAACCGAGGTGTTAAGTATAGCTTGCAGAGAAATCCAGGCCTTTTCCGGATTTGATCGGGTACTCATATATCAATTTGATGAAAACTGGAATGGCCTTGTGGTTGCAGAGGAAAAAAAAGAATCTTTAGGCTTGGATACGTATTTGGGCTTATATTTTCCTGCCTCTGATATTCCAAAGCAGGCAAGAAATTTATACTTCAGCAATCCATTCAGGTATATTCCAAATAGAAAATATAAAGCCGCAAAGCTTTATCCTTCAATCAATCCATTAAACAATAATAATACAGACTTATCTACCTGTAATTTGAGGGGTGTTGCGCCTGTTCACATAGAATACCTTGGGAATATGGGTATGGAGAGCTCTATGTCTATACCAATTATAAAGGATAATAATTTGTGGGGACTAGTTTCATTCCATCATAAAACCATCCGAAATGTAAACTATCAGCTAAGGTCGTCCTTTGAAATATTAACCAGTATTATTTCTTCTGAAATATCTTCCAGGGAAGCTGCACAGGCACTAAAAGACAGACGTTCTCTTGATGAAATAAAAGACAGATTATTGAAGAAGTTGGATGCAGAGACCATTCAATCGTCTATACTGAACGAGCCTAATTCACTTTTGACTTTACTCAATCTTAGTGGTGCTGCCATTTTGTATGAAAATGAAACACATGTAGCAGGCGATACACCACCCAAGGAACAGTTATATCAGATCATTCAACGGTTGAAAGTGCAGCGGCAGTCATCCTTATTTTCAACGCATCAGCTTCCTGTATTGATGGAAGAGCTTAGGCCACATAAAGATACTGCAAGTGGTTTGATTGCAATACCTATTTCTGTGGACAAAAACGAATTTATTCTAGGCTTCAGGCCTGAGATCTCCAAAGTAATAAATTGGGGTGGTAATCCCAATGAAGCTATCAGGTTTGAAGAAAACAAAAAAAACTATCATCCTCGTAATTCATTTGCTTTGTGGCAGCAAACAGTAAAAAACACCTCTGTAAAATGGTCAGAAGTAGAACTTGATATAGCAGAATCGTTTCGTACTTCATTGATAGAACGTATACTCAAAATACAAACCTACAAAAGAGTAATTGCGGAAGAGGAGGCTTTCAAATTATCTATTGTTGCCAATAATACCACCAACCTTGTTTTCATCCTGGATAGCAAACGACAGATTGAATGGGCAAATGCCGCTTTCCTGGATACTCTAGGTTTTAAACTTGAGGAAATAAGAGGACAGTCTTTAATAAAGCTATTCAGCGGTTTTATGGGAATCGCTGATGTAAACACTCGCTTAGATAACGTTGCCGGGGTATATACTCCATTTGCCACTGAAATAGTCATGAAGGTGAAAGAGCAGGATAAGTTTATCAAATTAAACTTTAGCCCCTTGCTTAATAACAAAAACGAGCTTATCAAATATGTTGTTGTCGGAGTGGACATTACAGAAATAAAGGAACATGCCATGGAGCTGCAATTGATCAATTCAGAGCTTGATCGTTTTGCATATATTGTATCACACGACCTGAAGGCTCCTTTAAAATCCATTGAAGCTTTAGCTGAATTATTAAAAAATGATTTGTCTGATAAAAATTATGCCGAAACAGATACCTACGTGGAGCTCATTCAGGTATCCGTGAAAAAGATGGATTCGTTTATCACAGACATTCTCACCTATAGCCGTATTGCTAAAGATAAAAGAATCACCAGCAAGATAAATTTAAACACGATGCTGAAGGAAATTTTGCAGACTTTGAATCCTCCTTCTTCTTATACTATATATATAGAGCCGGATCTGCCGGAGATTAAAGGGAATAAACTTGAAATTTTTCAAATATTCAGTAACCTGTTAAGTAACGCGATTAGATATACCGACAGGCCAGATGCCCAGATTGAAGTCTATCACAATATCCTGGATAAAAATTATCTTTTTACTGTAAAAGACAATGGCCCTGGCATTTCTGACGAATTTAAAGACAAAATTTTTGAGATGTTTGAGACGGTTCCCGGTGTTAAAAAGCCAGGCAGTACAGGAATAGGCCTGGCTACTATAAAAAAAATAATTTTGGATTTTGGAGGTAAAATATGGGTTGATTCTCAACCTGGAAATGGATCGGCTTTTAAATTTACGCTGCCTATTAAAGAATAGGGTGGATCACAGTAAAGCTGTCCTTAGAATTTCACAGATTTTTTTAAGGATTTTTTAATAAAAAAGAGCCCTATGACTGGTTTTAAGGGATCGTTTTCACCGGAGACCAAGTCTCCTTGTTATAATAAATCCGTAGAGCCTTTCAGAACTCTACGGATAGTTGGGGGCACCATCTGTCCTTTAAGGATTTGATTTTTTTTCATTTTTGAGATGAATTTGCATTATATGCCATGTAAATAATCTTATAATAAAACCAGAAGGATGATTTTCGGTTAGCATAGTACATATAAAATTATATTAAGTTAAATTGCCCCTACCTATTAAGGAAAAGTCATGAACACAAAGAAAATCAATGAGAAAGAGCACAGTAAACCAACTGAAAAAGACTTCTCAGATCCTTATATCATAGGCATAGGTGCTTCGGCAGGAGGCTTGGATCCTATAAATGCCTTGTTTGAAAACCTTACTTCCCTTAATGCCTCTTATGTCATCATACAACATCTACCTGCTGACTTCAAGAGCAATATGGCCACGCTCCTGACTAAACATAGCAAACTGAACATACAGGAGGTTAAAAATAACCAACGTATAGAACCGGATTCTGTATATGTAATGACCGAAAGGAAGAGCGTTGCCATCAGAGAGGGAATATTTTTTATAACAGAAGACAATACCACGCTGCCTAATAATGCAATTGATGTGCTTTTTGAGTCCATGGCCAAAGACAAGGGGGAAAAAAGCATTGCTATCATCCTTTCCGGTGCCAATGAGGATGGAACCAGAGGAGCGGAGGCTATAAAAAAAGCAGGAGGATATGTAATTGTTCAGGATCCGGCTACAGCACAGTTTGATGTTATGCCCAAGAGCGTGATCGAAGCAGGCCTTGCAGACGCTGTTCTTGCACCTGAACGTATGTCAGACGAAATAATCAAATACATTGAGCAGAACGCCTTAATAAATAAGTTAGTTCTTAATGAAACTGCTTTGATGGAGATTCTGGAACTGATCAGCAGCAATACTCAGCTTGATTTTACCCATTATAAAAGGCCTACGATTACACGAAGGATAGCGAGACGACTGACGCATAACAAAATTAATTCTTTAGAGGACTATATTCCATTCTTAAAAGAAAATCATAATGAAATTAATATTCTCTCCAAAGAATTTATGATAAGCGTTACCAAATTTTTCAGAGATTCTTCGGCTTTTGATATTATTCGCAAAACAGTGCTTCCGGATATCATTCAAAATAAATTGCCCAACGGAATTTTAAAAATCTGGGTAGTGGGCTGTGCTACAGGAGAAGAAGCTTACTCGATGGCAATGCTTGTTCAGGAATATCTGACAGAAATAAACACACGGATGGAGGTAAAAATATTCGCTTCTGATATTGATAAAGATGCATTGGCAATAGCTTCAAAAGGAGTTTATCCTGAAAGTATTGTGCGGGATATTTCAGAAGACAGGATTTCAAAATTCTTTCACCATGAAGGCAATAAGTTTAGGGTAAATGAGCAAATAAGGAACATGTTGATCTTTGCGCATCATGATATCACCAAACATCCGCCGTATTATAAACTAGACTTTATCTCTTGTCGCAATGTGCTGATATACATGGATCCGGTATTGCAGGCAAAGATACTTTCTACACTGCATTTCTGCCTTAATCTTGGAGGGTATATGTTTTTAGGACCCAGTGAGAACATAGGAAAATTAAAAACAAAAATGTCGGAGACGGATAAGAAATGGAAGGTTTATAAAAATATAGAGAAAGCAGCAAAGTTAGAAAATGGAACCTTTTCCCCTCCGAAATATAATTTAAGTCCTAAACCAATTCCAATATTAAGGTCCTCCGGAAATAGTATTCCAAATAATGTAAAGGAAATAATCCATGAGGCAATTCTTCAGGATTTTGGTTATGCCGGTGTATGCGTAGATGAGCGCTTTAAAGTAGTGCAGACATTCGGAGAATATCATAAATATCTTTTGCCGGATATGTTTAACTTCAATTTACTGGAAATTCTTCCGAAGGAGCTCTCCATTGCTACAGGAGTAAGTTTAAGAAAAGCCATTAAAGAGGATAAAGAGCTAAAGGTAAAAGGGGTAACCTTTGAACAAAAGGATGCTATGCGTTCTGTCGATGTCCTTATTAAACCATTGAAAGATACAAGGTTTTCTGAAAGAATGACATTGGTACTTTTTAATGAGTCCATGCTTGAAAATCAGAAAGCGGAAAGTTTTGAGGACTTTGATAAAGAGAACTATTTTAAGCGTTATACTGCAGATCTGGAAGAAGAACTTAAGGAAAGAGATGAAAAACTGGATGAAGCTTATGTGACCCTGGAAGAATGCTACAACAATGCGCAGGCTTATAGCGAAGAGTTAATTTCAGGCAACGAAGAGCTACAAAGCACCAATGAAGAAGTCCAGTCTATCAATGAAGAACTACAAACGGTTAATATCCAGTATCAGGCCAAGA